>JAKBCQ010000166.1 GCA_021807585.1 Planctomycetota bacterium
TTATATTGATGAGTTGATCGGTCCCAAGACCGTCAGCACGATGCCCCCCGCGACTTACGACGCGTTCAAAGATCACGGTAAGGTTCGTCCAAGTTTAACCGAGAAGATGGAAGAAGCTCCCGCGATCATCGCCAAGCTGAACGAGCTGGGGGTCGATTTCCAAGGAGTGACCGATCTGTTGCTCGATCAGGGGGTGAAGAGCTTCGCCGATTCGTTCCATCAACTGATGGGGGGGATCGCCAAAAAACGAGAGACGCTCGCGAGCAAGGCGCGCTGAATCACGGCGTGAGCGATTCAGTATTAAGTGCAAATACAAGAATCGATCCCCTCCGAACCGCTCCGCGGAGTCGAGGGGGATCGACTTGTACTTGCTTTAAATGTTAACAGGCGTGTTGATCGGAACGGCCCGATTCGCGAGCGATCGAGTCGAGGTTGTGCGGACGGATCAGGGACCCAGTCCGCCGTGGGTACGCCAGGGGGTCAAGTGGGACGGCTGGTCGAGAAACCAGAACCGTTCCCATTCCTGGCCGATCATGCGCATGTTTTCGGAATCGGTGAGTAATTCCTCGACTCTCACCTGTGGCGCTGCGGCGTACCTTGGTAGCGGCACGGGGGCGCAACCGTCGCCGACAAAGACGGCGGCGAAGAGTAATAGGGCGAAGATGACGAACGTCTTTCGCATTCGGGGGATCCTCCCACCATATTGATGGCGAACACCGGGCCTGGATCGGTCCGGTTCCGATCGTTCCTTGATCGGTCACGCCGATCGTTCAGTCCATGTCCACGCACGCGTACCCGAGTCGAATCGACACGGGCGAGATCGGGTCGCTCGATCGGACCGCTCGGGTATTCACCAAGCGGAGGAAGGAACCGAGCCCGACCGCGAGCGGTGAGAGATAGTCTCAATCCGCTTGATCGACGCGGGCGGCGCGACGTTCGCGTGTGCCTTCCTTGCCTTGAACGGCGGATCCGTCTTCTTCGTTATCGGCTGAATTATCCTCTCCCAATAAGGGAAGTTTTGCCGAATCCATGTTTCGTACCAGTTCTTCCATCTCCTTGCCCGGTTTGAAGGTGACGACATTCTTCGCGGGGACATACACTTCGCTTGAATTTTTGGGGTTGCGCGCTTTCCTCGGTTTCCTTCGTTTGACCTGAAACACGCCGAAATTACGCAATTCGATCCGCCCTTCGCTCACCAGGGTTGCAATGATCGCGTCGAGCGTCCGTTGGACGATGTCTTTCGTCTGGAGCTGCGTGAGCCCGATGTCTTCGGAGATCTTCTTGACGATTTCTTTCTTGGTCACAATCCATTCTCCCCAGGGACGGGTCGAGCCGATCCGGCGTTGGAACGAACTCAAGGGTAAGCGTGGTATGGAGTAATGTCAAGAAAAAAGGATTTCCCTCGGCGTTTAGGGGGCGCCCGAGCGAGACGGATCGATCGCGATCAAACCGCCGTCGTAACCGCGTGAATCGTCGTGAGTTACGGGTTTCTCCACAACCCCGATCTCGCCGATCACGCCCCCTTCGACCCGCGGCACGCCGGCCGATACCCCTCCGTAAGCCGAAAGCTGCGCCGCGAGCGAAGCGTAACGCCACGCCTCGCCGGCGTCCGTGATCAGTGATTTAAGCTTCTGAATATATGATTCGCTGATATCGAGCATTGCGCTTTGATACGATGGATCGCAGAAGTAGACGCGGCAGCCGAGCGGTCGCGCCTCGCGGGCGCGGCAGCGACCGCGATCGTCTTGCCAGGGACACCGTTCGATTCCGTCGACCCCCTCTTCGCCGCGCGGAGCGTCGGCGACCAAAACCGCGAATTCGACCGTGGATAAATAGAGCGCGTGATCGAATTCGGCGAACCGGCAGCACCGTCCGCTAATCTCACACAGCGGAGCGAGTCTGGCGATCTCGGCGTCAAGTTCGGCGTAAAGCCGTGCGAGCGGGCCGCGCCACGCCGAGGCTTCGGGAAGCGTCGAATCCGGTTCGGATCGCATCTGATCGACTCGCGTCATAGCGGGGTCCGCGCCGCCGCGGCCTGGATCTCTTCAAGACTGAACCAATTTCCCCGACCCGCGCCGGGACAAACCTCTCGAACCCCTTCCCAAGCCTCGCGGCTCTCGATATTCTCGGGCCAGAACGGCCATGTGCGACACTGAACCGGCCGAGCCGCGTAAACCGTGCACCCCGCGGCCTTGTCCCAGAACACGCAATCCCCGCCGGGCTTCTCGATGAGACTTAATCGATTGTGCACGCGACGCACGTACTTGCGCGAGAAATTGTCGACCGAATCGCCGCGGAACTCGGCGAGCGCCTTGATTTCGGCGAGATCGACCCAAACGTATCCAGGCGCTCCCGTGCAGCACGCTCCGCACCTCGTGCATTCAAATCGCAAGCCTTCGGCGTGCCAGGGTCCCTCGGACTCGTCCCGCGACATCGATGATTCCCCGCTCGGTTCCCGCGTGCGATCTCGTTCGGTTTCGTTCAAGACGTTCTATCAAATCAAGATCCCGCTTACAAGCCGAGCCGAAACGCTCGATCACTCCCGATGGCACATAATGATGTGAGTAAACTAATGAATGAGCGATCGTTTCATCGTCGCGACATGCTCGCGTTCGCCTTCTCGGCCGCGGCTTCGGCGTCGTTTGCGGCTTCGCGAGCGACCCCTGGCCGAGCCGAGACGACGACAATCGAAGAATCGACCAAGTTCCGAACCCCGGAGGAATCCGCAGTGCTTCCCATTATCGACACGCACCAACATCTTTGGGATTTAAAGAAATACAAGCTCCCATGGGTGAAGCCGGGGGATCTGATGGATCGCGATTACCTCGAAGCCGATTATCTCAAGGCGGTCGAGGGATTGAATGTCGTCAAAACAGTGTACATGGAAGTTGACGTTGATCCTTCGTGCCGGCTCGCCGAAAGCGAAGACGTGTCGGCGATCTGCGCCTCGGGCGCGACTTTGATGAAAGCCGCGGTCGTTTCGGGTCGACCCGCTTCTCCCGGTTTCGCCGATTACGTGGCGCGGTTTCGCGGCGATCGTTACATTAAAGGGCTTCGCCAGGTCTTGCACGGGCCGAACAATCCCGCGGGTTTTTGCCTCAAACCCGAGTTCATCGCGGGGATCCGGCTTTTGGGAGAGCTCGGGCTTTCATTTGATTTGTGCATGCGTTCAGCCGAACTCGGCGACGCCGCCAAGCTCGTCGACGCGTGCCCCGACACGAGGTTCATCCTCGATCATTGCGGGAATCCCGACGTTCAGGCGAAAGACAACTCCGCCTGGAAACGGTCGATCGACGATCTCGCCAAACGCGATCGCGTCGTCTGTAAAGTATCGGGACTTGTTGAATCGGCCAAGCGGGGAGCGTGGTCCGCGGACGACCTCGCCCCGTACGCGAACCACGTGATCGACGCGTTCGGCTGGGATCGCGTGATCTTCGCCGGCAACTGGCCCGTTTGCACCGTTACCGCGACCTTCGCCGAGTGGGTTCATGCGCTCAAGACGATCGTCCACGACCGTCCCCGGGAAAATCAAAAGAAGCTCTTCCACGATAACGCCGTTCGACTTTATGATATAAAGTAACCGTTCGGATTCGATCATTCATGAACATCTGACGAGGAGGTCGCGGTGATGATTCGGCTTGGCCAAGCGATCGCCGCGACGATGGGTTGCACGATCGCCGCGGGATTCGCGGGAGGCGTCGTGGGGGCTTCGGTCGGTTCGTTCGCGCCTGGATTCGTTCTTTGGCTCGAAGAGTTCGGCCCGTCGCGCAACGCGTTCGACCCGACGCAATTTGGTCTGGGCCTGGGGATTGTGAGCGGGCTCTTTTTGGGGGCGTCGGTCGGTTCATTCCTCGTGATGGGGCTCGCATGGCGCGACGCGTGGCTCGCTCGGTGGGGTATCTCGATCGAAACACACCGAAAAGTCGTCGACGAATCGTTCGCGGCGGCCGAACGTGCGTGAACCTCGCCGAGCGGTTTCGTATCAGGCTCACGGAAGCCCGGCCGGGCGCGGTTAGGCACGACAATATAGAGGCTCAAAGCCGGCGTTAGACGAAACGAGGCATCTTCGAGTTGCTGATCGAATTCGGCCGGGACGGAGTTTGATTTCAGCGATCATGCACGATGGAATCGTCGCCGCATTGACAATCGGGGCTCGACGATTTACCTTAATTCCGTCGCCAACGTAGCTCAATCGGCAGAGCACCGCTTTCGTAAAGCGGGGGTTAAGGGTTCAACTCCCTTCGTTGGCTTTTCTCGCGATCGAATTCATCCGATTGATTCGGATCCTCGACAGGTTCACCCTAAGAGAACACGATTGATTTCATCAGTGCGTATTAGTTATGTTTACACTTTTGCGATCTCATTCGATTAGGTAGCCCGGACTCGACGACGAAAGGCGATCGAGGATCATTTGGGCCGCACATATGTTAATGTACTTTGGGTGAACCTTCACCGAATCGGTCTCGGGGGATCGATTAGTCGAACTTAAGTGCGAGCATTGTTCAAGCGTTTATTATTATCTCCCGGCGCGTATCGGACGCGGATCGGCGACCGCTCCGTACCTGATCGGCCAAAAGCGAGCCGCTCAAAAAGCGAAGGAGAACGCTCGACGCGATCTCGAAGAGCGACTTCGCGACGAATCCGAACTCGTACCGTGCCCGAAATGCCAATGGATTAATGAAAGTTTGATACAAGGATTCCGTCATACAGATTATCGCGGTTGGGGATTCGGCGCAATCGGTGTAGGATCGGCGGGGACTTTTTTTTCCTTGCTTATCGCATTAATTTTCTCAAGAGATCTGAGGAAGAAGAATTACGCCGTAATGACGGCGATTCTTGGACCTATCATTTCGCTTACGATCGCGATTTTGCTTCTCGGCCGGCGAAAATGGATGAGGAATCGAATTCAGCCGAATTGCGATTTTCCCCTTGCGCCCAAAAGACCCGCCGGCACGCCTTTGGCGATGATTCGTAACGCTGAGACCGGGTTACTCGAAGCCGTTCCCCGCCCGGTTGAGCTGTTTACCGAACGGAATGACTGGATCGGTTTTCAGATCGGCGTTAACAAGCTTCCGGCGGTTTGTTGCTGCTGCGTCGAGTCCGCGGATCCGGCGTTCTTTTACAAACAATACATTATCGAGGGATTGTCGTTGACGATCCCCTTTTGTCGATATTGTGCGTGATCCTGGAGACGACGTAAATGGAAGACGGCGATCGCGATTACGCTCTCGATGATCGGAGTCGGGTATCTCACAATCTCATCGCTGAATCTTGATAAAGTGACATATTGGTGTGTTTGGGGAGGCGCGATCGTCTTCGCTCCGTTCTTCGGGGCGTTCATCGCCGGGTGGAAACCCACGCCGTTTCGCGTTCGGCTCGTCGACGAATCGCGTTCGATCGCGATGTTGTCGTTCCAAAACGATGAATACCGAAAAATGCTTATTCTTCCAACTTAGTATATTATTATGCTTGGCGCGATTGATTGATACAGATAGATATACATATAATTAAATTAAAATATATCGCGAAGTTTCTCGGCTATCCGTACGCGTCATGGGTTTTCTCCTCTCGTAACTTCGAGATCGAGTTCCTTGAGAAGTTTTATAAGATCCTCCAGTGTTTCGCCTTGGGTCGAATAATCGGGATAATCCCTCAGCTAGGCCGACCAGGATCCGCCGACATGCCGATAAACGATCTTGATCGTTTGCATGGAAAGCGACCTTCAATTTCATGGCGATTCGGTTGCGATCGGCGTGAATCGCTTGAGTTAAAAACGATTATCCCTTCCGAATCTTTCCATGTCAATTTGCCGGCAAGTAATTATTGTTATATATTAATAAAATTTATTAATTATCCATGAACACGTTGGAAAGACGACGCCGATTCGGGCGCGTTCTCGGCGAACCCCGGTTCGTGGTAAGATCGATGCTCTGGAAGCGATTCGCTCGAGAACCGGGCGATGTTCCGAGGCCGGCTTGATTGGACCGGCTGATCGCCGCCGAGAATTCGGCGGGAGTCGAATCGATGCCTTCGCCCTTTCCGGGGATGGACCCGTATTTGGAGCGTCGCGATTTGTGGGCCGATTTTCATAATCGGCTCGCGGCCCAGATCGGCGCCGAACACAATCGTCTTTTGCCGGCTCGATTTTACGCACGTACCGAATATCGCTACGAGCTCGATATTTTCGTTCATGACGAGAGCGGACACGAGACGCGATCGGGAAGCGCCGATGTGGCAATCGTTCGTTCTGAGCCCGATCAAAGTGCAGCGACCGCGGTTTTAGAACTCCCCCGCCGCAAGCTCTCGCCCGCGATCGAGGTGTCGATCGAGTCGATTCAAGTACGGAGGGCGTTTGTCGAGATATTTGAAACGGGTAAGACTCACCGAATCATTACAATTATTGAAA
>JAKBCQ010000167.1 GCA_021807585.1 Planctomycetota bacterium
GAAGCCGCCGCGCCGAACAAGCAAGCTGGGAACGAACCTCGATGTTCTTATCGACCTTCGCCATCATGACGAACTTCGCCGCGATCGCGCTCGGTACCTCGTTGCGATCGCCCAGCAACCGAACCGTCCAAAGCCGTACCTGCGGATCGGGATGATCGAGCAACGCAAGCCCGTTCGCCTCGTCGATCCCGTTGCACATATTTAACGCCCAAAGCGCCTCGAGCGCGACCGTCCCGCTCTCCGTCCTCAATAAGTTCATATAAGACGGTATAATCTTCAGTACCTTTCGATCCCCGATCAACCTCAAAGCCTCGGCTCGCGTCCATTCGTTCGGTCCGCCGAGCGCGTCGACGAGTTCGATCGATGTCATCGCGTTCATATCGAAAGCCGGCGAAGGCTTCCACGATTTCGACCGGAGCCGGTAAATCCGACCGGTCGTCTTGTCGATCAGACCCTCGTGATGGCGCGAATGAGCCGCATATTCGTCATACCAATCGGCGACGTAAATCGATCCGTCGGGGCCGAGCTTGATGTCGACCGGACGAAACCGAAGGTCGCGGCTCGAAATCGCGGGAGCGAGCTCTTTGGTGACGAACGACGAACCGTCGACGATCAGCTCGCTGAGCGTCGTTCGATTGTTAAGCGGATCGACGCCGAAAAGCTTGCCGCGATAGCGATCGGGCAAACTTCCATCGTTGTAAATCAATATATTATGTGTAAATCTTATAATATGATCTCCCTTCATCGCCGGGAAATAGCCGAACGCGTACGGATTGGAGAGCGGCCCGTGTTTCGAGAATCCTTTTTGATAATAACCCCCTTGCACATAATGAAACCCGCGCGTATCGCCGCCGTTGTGCCCCGAGAAAATTCGACCCTTGGCGTCGATCGCCACGCCGAACGCGTTCCCCCCTCCCTCGGCGAAAATCTCGTATCTCTTACTCTCGGGATGATAACGCCAGATGAGCTGACCCAGCGAGTGAATCGGCGTTTCTTTCGACCCAGGCCTTCGCACGTTCGCGGTCACCGTGCTCCCCTGCGCCGCGTACAACCAACCGTCGGGTCCCCATCGAAGGCTGTTCACAACCGAATGCGTATCCTCGAGCCCGAATCCCTCGAGCAACACCTCGGGATCGCCGTCGGGTATGTCGTCGTTGTTCTTATCGGCGTAAAAAAGCAAATACGGAGGGTTGAGCACGAACACCCCTCCCCTGCCCCGGGCGCACGAAGTCGCGATATTTAAGCCGTCGACGAAGATCTTATGCTTCTCAAATACCCCGTCGCCGTCGGCGTCCTCATGAATCGAGATCCGATCGGCGCCTTTGACCCCGCGCGGCGGAGGCTCGGGTATTTTGTCATAAATCGCCCGCCACACTCCGTCCTTGCTCAGCAGCTTAAGCCCCGCGGGATCCGGATATTGACGGTATTCGACGACCCAAAGCCTTCCTCTCTCATCAAAATTCATGAACACAGGTTGTGTGATATCGGGATCGGCCAAAACGAGATCGACTTTGAGATCGTCGGGCGTTTCCAGAGCCAGGAGAGCCTCTTTGGGAGCAAGCGCCGGATGCTTCGGCTTCGGCTTCGGCGCCGCCCGACCGGGTTCGGATTTCGACCGATTTGTTTGCGCTCCAGACACATCGCCGGCCCCCGCTTTCCGCTTCGGTTCCGATTCCTCGCGCCCGACCGCCCAGAAAATCGCGTTCTTAAGCAGCGTGCGAAACGCGGGCGCCTGAAAATCGGCGGGATGACCGAGCGACGTATAAAAGATCCGTCCTTTACCGATATCGTTCGTCCACGCGACCGGCTCGGCGGCAAAACCCGGAATCGATCCTATTAAAAGAACATGCGTTGATTTAGCAAGCGGACTGACGCGATAAAGCGATCCCTTACTGATAAACGATTGAGGAAATCCTTGAATGATTCGGTTCGCGGCGGCGCCGGGCGCCGTGACGACGGTCGGATCGACTCCGTTCGCGTGATGTCCCGTGTAATTCCCTCCCAAAACGTCGTGATCGAGCTCGCGCCATTCCCCCTCCCCCGCGGAATGTTTACCCCGCGTATCGAACGCGTGGCACGCGGTTCGAATCGCGACCGTCGGTTTGCCGGATTCTATAAATTTTTGAATGCGTTTCAGTTGATCGATTTTGGGAGAGCGACGGCGGACGCTCAGAACGAGCAAATCGGCGTCGTCGAGCGCCTCGATACCCGGGAATTCGTTCGGTTTGTCCGCGGCCGCGATCGCGAAATTGCAGCGGATACCCCGCGGTTCAAGTTCGTCGCGCGCAAACGCCGGAAGCGTTTCCCACGTGCGATATTCGTCCTCCCCGATCACGAATACGGCGCGAGGACGGTCGTCGGGCTTGAAGCGAAACGGTGCAAGCCCCGTCCAACTCGTCGATTCGACCGAAGGCGCGATATACTTTTCAATATACGCGACGACGAGATCGGTCCCGCGGAAATGACTAACGTAAGGGCTGCGACGCGAGTTGTACATCGTATCCGTAAGATCGCGGACGAGAGCGACGTTCATCCCGTGCCTCGCCATGTTCCGTAGCCCGAACGAACGTCCGACGACGCACATGTTCGTGTGCACGCCCATAATGATTACATTTTTAACGCCAAGCTTACGAAAGACGTTCCAAATTTCGGCGCCGGAATCGCTGATATAATCACTATCTTGAATTTGGAGTGATGCGATTTGTCGCGTCCAGGGCTTTCCCGTCGGGCAAGTCGGCCCGCAATCGCAACCGCCGTCGGATTGATCGATCGGATACGCTCCGGCGGGTTCGGAATCAATGCGCGAGCATGAGTTCGCCATATCGGCGGGGAGATCGACCGCCTTCGGCGCGGCGAGAGCCCGTTTCCGCGCGGGATGATCTTTATAATAATTCATGCATTCGCTGGGAGCGTGAACGATCGTCACTCCCAGGTCGCGCGCCGCGGCGATCGCCTGATTCATCGTCGGCGCCATCTCGGCCACCCGCGCCGCGGCGCCCTTGCAATGATGATCGTCCCACATGTCGCATATAATGATCGCGGTCTCGTTCGTCTTCCACGAAACGCGCCGCTCGCGAACCTCGAACCGATCTCCGCCCCCCGCCTGAATCCGATCACGGAGCAGAGGCTCGATCGTACCCGTCCGCCGGCGGGCGCCGTCGTCCCCTCGCGTGAAGTCTCCCGAAAAGCCGAACAAAGCCAGGAAAACCGCGGCGATCGGGGGCGAGATTCGGAATGAAGGAAGCTTCGGCATGAGTATGTCCTTGCAATCAACCGTGAAAAGCCGCGCGGAGTGCGAATCTCAATGTATTGCAATCGAAGGCGAAGATAAAGGGCTCGATTGATCCGCCGTCGTCTCGTGATACTTACGAATTATTATGTCTTTTATTATCGATTGAGTACGCGCCGATCTCGAAACCGAACTTGTCGGTCGGACGATCGCACATCGACGAACGGTTCCGGACGAATATCGAGAGTTCCCCCCTCGTCTTGTATCATGAATCGACTCGATCGACGTTTGATTTCGACGCGATAAACATCAAGAGTGTGTTATGACTGCATCATTTTTAGCACGGCTCTGGTCGACGGGGGCGCCGATTCGATTGACGACCCGCGACGCGGTGATCGAATCGATCGAGCCCGCCGAGGTTCGAGGGTCGATCGACGATTTGGAATATGTCGCTCCCGCGTTCTGGGATTTGCAAACCAACGGTCGCGAGGGAATCTCGTTCGCCGATCCCGCGATCGACTCCGAACAGGTTGCCTGGATCGTCCGCGAGCACGTGAAACTCGGCGAGGCTCGGATCTGTCCGACGCTGATCTCGGCGACCGAATCGGCGACGATCGCCGGGCTCGGAGCGATCGCGCTGGCGTGCCGTCGACACGCCGATGTCGCCGCCGCGGTCCTCGGTATTCATCTGGAAGGGCCTTATCTTTCAACTTTGGATGGATATCGAGGAGCTCATCAGGCCGAAGCGATGCGCGACCCGACCTGGGACGAATTCGAGCGGTTTCAAGCCGCCGCCGAGGGAGCGATCGCGATCGTCACGCTCGCCCCCGAACGCGAGGGATCGATCGAGTTCATCCAACGGCTTTCAAACGCGGGGGTCGTCGTCGCTCTCGGGCACACCGCCGCCGACGATGAAACGATCGATCGAGCCGTGCGAGCGGGAGCGAAATTGAGCACGCACCTGGGGAACGGAATCGCGTCGACGCTTCCCAGGCACCCCAATCCGATCTGGATTCAAGCGGGTGACGATCGCTTATCTGCTTCCTTCATCGCCGACGGCGATCATCTGGACGCTTCGACGTTGCGCGTGTTGATGCGAGCCAAAGGGGACGACCGCTCGATCACGATCAGCGATATGAGCCCGCTCGCGGGCTCGCCGCCGGGTCGCTACGGATCGTGGGAGGTGACTCGTTCGGGCAAGGTGATCGTCGCCGGAACTCCCTATCTCGCGGGCTCATGCCGCGATCAGTTCGATGCGCTCGCGTTTATGACCGAGATCGTAGGCGTTTCGCTCGAGAACGCCATCCGCTCGATGACCGTCAACCCCGCACGACTTTTGGGTCGACCCGAGCCCAAACTTGAACCCGGCGAACCCGCGAACCTCGTCCGATTTCGTGCGATCGTCGACTCCGCGAATCGTCGCACACGCGTCGTCCGCTCCCGCTTAACCGAAGATCAAGAATATTAACAATCATAAATTACGTAAGATCGTTCACGGTCTTAAGACATAAATACCCCCCGATTCTTTGGCGATTCGCGCCAGGTCGTCTCCTCCCGCGCCACCCGAGAGGTCGACGCAGTGGATCGGCGTTTTGACCTTGTTGATCTTGGAGATCGCCTCGGCGGTTTGATCGGGGAAGGCGCCGTCCGAGAGGAGGAAGATCGCGTCGGGGCGGAAACCGATCGCAATCGCCATCGCCTCGCGCGGGTCGGTGCCGCCGTCGGAATCAATGTTCCGCAACCAACGGAGCAAATCGTCCTTCGAAAGCGCGTCGGCGACGCGCGGCGATCCGCCAGGCATCGCCAGCGGTTTATCATTATAAAATATCACATGAAAACGCTGTGGATAACGTAACGTACTTATCGTTTTGCGCAATTCGCTTTTGGCGCGCGTCATCCTGTCCCCCTCCGCCATGCTTCCTGAGCAATCAACTACATATATGAATGTTTTTCCTTTGGCTCGAACGCCGAAGAACGACGTCTGAAGCCACGGGGGAATCGAATTCCAGTCGGTCTGCTCGTCGTAACCGCCGACGACTCCGGGTGGAGCGAGAAATCTCGAACGTTTCCGCTCGCGCGGGTTGATCACCCGCGCCGGTCGAGGCGCGCGTGGCGTTTCCGCTTCCTTCGCATCGGTCGCTTTTCGCTTCGCGTCGTCAGCGGCGGGTTTTGCCGCGGTCGATTCCTCGTCGTTCTTGGCGTTTGATTTTGACGACGGATCGCGCTGGTTTTTCGCCGTTTTCTCGGCTTCAGGCTTCGATTTCTCGGGTCGACGAGCCTTTTGAGCTTTACCTTCAACTTCCGGCTCGGATCGTTCCGCGGGACGATCGTCGAGGGCTCGACCGATCGCGCTCGAAGCGACCACGAGAGCGACGATCACGCAGCCGATTCGCAATCGCCCGGAAAGCGTCGCTTGAATCGATCGAGACTGATTCATGGAAGGCGTCTCGCGATTGAACCGAGTTCGTTCAACTCGAACTCGGAAAGAAATGTTCCATAAAATCGTGGAGCAATGCAAAGATGATGCAAAGCGTCATCGTGCCGAACATGCTGAGAATGAATAAAGCGACCAGGTCGGACGCCTTGATCGACGCTCGGCCGCGGAACATTCGAGCCATGGCGTTTCCTCCGCCCCAGTTACACGATCCGACGCCCGGAACTTCGCTTTCACAAAATTATCGCGCAAGGCGCGCGAAAACCAGTCGTGATCTCGATTCGATCACGCATGCGGTGACGATCTCAACGGATTTCGCAGGCTTTCGCACCGTGTCGAAAGCGGTTCAACCGTGCTGTTATGTCGCCGTTCAAACCGGCCCTCGGTTCGGGTTGATGATTCAACGGAATTGATCGCGATCGCGCGTCGCCGCCGTACCGCGCAGCGGAATCGGCGAGCCCGCGAGAATCGGCGCAAAAACCTCTCCCGCCAAACGTTGCGAAAAGAGTCGAGCCCCCGAGGGAAGCAGGTGATGGCCGTCGAGGAACGTCTCGTCGGGCGCCCAGTCGCGAGCGTCGACGATCTCCACGCGTTCGGCCGCTCCCAGATCGTCGAGATATCGCTCGATCGCCCGACGCGACGAACTCGAATACCAACCCTGGAATTCGCGCCCCTCGGGTAAATAGACGATCAAGGGGCGAATTTTATTCTTGCGACATTGGCCGATCATTTCCCGATCGG
>JAKBCQ010000168.1 GCA_021807585.1 Planctomycetota bacterium
GCGCGAAACGTCTCTCGATCGCAACGGGATTCGCCGACGCCAAAGATTCCGCCGCTGCTCGATGCGATATCGAGGCGGCGTCGGCTCTGCGAGTCCATCGCCGGCGAAACCTTCGAGTGCGAGCGAAATCTCACGACGGCGACGCTCGATTTCTCGGTCGGTCGATGTCCATGACGTTCGCTTGATGTGAAATCGTCATCAACCATGCAACAAGCCCGGGCGACCGTGAGATCGGGCCGGGACGCTCTTTGACAATTCGGTTTCGGTACATGGAGGCATCAATCCCCACGGGCTCGCGTCGCTCGCGGTTCGGCGTGCGTCTTCAATTCGTGAACATACGCATTGAGGAAACACGCCGAATCGCGCGGCGGCGAAGCCGGAAAGCCGCGTCGTCGAAACCCGCGGCCGCAAAAACGTGATCATTCAATAAAAAGATCATTTTTTAATAATATAACAATTCGTTTCATCATTTGGGGGTTTTGTTTGATTTCAGCGAGCCGACGATTGCGGCGAGCGATGGAATGTTCGATTCGGCGAGTTTTTGGGGGATTTCGTCGACGATTCGTTCGGCGGCGGAGGGATCGGCGAACGTCGCGGTGCCGACCTGGATTGCGCGTGCTCCCGCGACGAGGAATTCGAGGGCGTCGTCGGCGGACGAGATTCCGCCGATTGCGATGACGGGAAGATCGGGGAGCGTGCGGGCGACGTCCCAGGTCATGCGGAGAGCGATCGGCTTGATCGCGGGTCCGCTGAGCCCGCCGACGTCGTTGGCGAGGATCGGCCTGCGTCGCTTCCAGTCGATCGCCATTCCTAGAAGGGTGTTGATGAGGCTGACCGCGTCGGCGCCTCCGGCCGCTGCGCCCTTGGCGATCGCGACGACGCTTGTCACGTTCGGTGTGAGCTTGGCGATCACGGGGAGCGGACACGCTCGACGCACCCGCGCGACGAGCCGTTCGATCACCCTGGGATCGATCCCTAAATCGAGCCCATGACTGACGTTCGGGCACGAGAGATTGAGCTCGATCGCGGTTACGCCGGGTTCGCCGCCGACGATCTCGGCCATCTCGACGAATTGATCTTCGGTTTCGCCGGCGATGTTGACGATGATCGCGGTTCCAACAGTTCGGAGATACGGCAAGTGTTCGCGTAAGAAGTAATCGAGTCCGTCGTTATCGAGGCCGATCGCGTTGAGCAGTCCCGAAGGTGTTTCGACGGTTCGGGGAGTCGGGTTGCCCGCTCTCGGTTTCATGGTGACGGTTTTGGGGATGACCCCGCCGATCCGGTCGATCCGTGCGAAGCCCGCCATCTCGCGGACGTAGCCGAACGTTCCCGAGGCTGTGAGGACGGGATTTTTGAGCGTCAACCGCCCAAGCTGAACCGATAGGTCGATCACTCAAGCGTTCCTCTTGATGATGTCGAATCGCGTTCGACCGGTCGATCGAATCGCGGTAAAGCGGCGTGATCGTCTCATTTTCATCGTGTCTTTGCGGCTCGAATCCGGCGTTCGCGACGGTGAACGCGGTTTGAGGAATGGTAACCGATCGTGTCGATCGTCGCCGGCGGGATCGCGAAGGGATTGACGACTTCGGCGGGGGATCGCGATAATTCAATCATTGTCGAATAACTTCGCAAGGTCGCTTTTGAATTGGGAGTATCGAGCATGGTGAAGTCTATCATCGCGAGTTGTTGTTTCGCCGGGTTGTTCGCGATCGTCGCTCTTCCCGTTCGGGCGGTTGAGATCCGGGGCGATTACATCGAGTCCCGTACCGCCGATATTTACACAGGTCCATGTTTCTCGAACGCGGAAGTGTTCATCACCGGGAATCAGGCGGTATTGGCGTGGAAAGTGCGTGAAGGTTCGTGGAAGGGGGTCGATCTTTCGGGATTGACCGTCGCCGCTGCGATCCGTGGTACGACGACGTTTTCCGAGGACAAGCCCGAGGAGGCTCAGTCGGTGTTGATCGTCGACCGACGCGCCGATAAGGCTCAGCGCGAGGCGTTGATCGAGATGGCGAAGACGCTTGCGGGAGAACGTCTCGATCACATTGTCGCGGTGAAATCGGCGTTGATTTCGATGACGGTTGAGGAGGATCGGCACGAGAAATCCGCCGAGCAAACCGAACCGTCGCATTTGCACAAAACGCCCAAGGCGCCGCACGCTTCGTTCTGGGCCGCGGGTTTGGCCGAGATTCTCACGCGTCCGCTCGACGAGCGGGATCATTTCTGCGGCAACGAGACGGTCGCGTATGAACCGCTTTCACGCGGCGTCGTGGTACTTCCCGCTTACACGTTGGGAGCGAGCTTCAAAGGCGAAGGGCTCAACGTCAATTGGGATGATCACAACAGCCGAGGAAGCTTTGTCGGGACGTTCGCTTATTGAGCGCGGGCGTTTATTGAGCGCAAGCGATCGCGGACGAGGGCGTTCGGTCGGATTCGATGAATCGAGCGATCGCCGATCGAAAAACCGGATCCAAACGTTTTCAATCGACACAATCGACCGCGACGTTTCCAGGGGCGTCGCGGATCGATTATGGTACGAATCGGGTTTTTAGAATTTCATGATAGGTACCGGCAATGATGCGAATGGTGAAAGCGTTTTTGGTTGTTGGGATGACGGCGTTCGCTCCCGGCTTTGTTTGGGCGCAGGAGTCGTCGACGTTTAAGGTTGAGCCGCTCAAGGAGGCGGCGCCGAAGGAGTTGTCGAAGGCGATTCGGGAAACGCTGTCGCCGACGGGATTTCGGGTTGTCGACGATCAAGGGAAGCCCGTGATCGACGTTTGGGTGCGGAAAACGGTTCCGGTCGCGGCCAAGCCGAGCGGTCCGAGCGGTCCGGTTTTGTTTCCGGTGTTGAATCAGGGGGAGCTGGTGGGGGCGTTGCGTCGGCATGTCGAGGGGCGTGATTTTCGCGATCAGACGATCGCCCCCGGCGTGTACACGTTGCGGTACGGCCTTCAGCCCGTCAACGGCGATCATCTGGGGACGAGCGCGACGCGCGATTTTCTCCTCGGTTCGCAAGCGTCTAAAGACGTGTTGATCGATCCGGTCGCCGAAAAACCTTTATCGAAGCAGAGCGCCGAGGCGGCGGGAACGAATCATCCCGCGGTGATGCAACTGATCCAACCTCCCGCGGGTTCCACTCCTCCCGCGATCGGCCGCGACGAGGCCAAGAATCAATGGGGCGTCGTCGTATCGTTTGATCTCGCGGTGAAAGGGGAGGCCAAACGCGTACCGCTCGCGGTGCAAATCGTTTTTGAAGGAATCGGCATGATATAATATATTGATGTGTTAATTCGGGGATCGGTATTTGGCGGGGTGATTGGTACGAGCGGGCGATTTTTTTCACAAGCGGAATGTTGAAATAAGTTAGAGGAAAGCGAAGCCGGATCGGAGGGGTGAACGGCGCGGCGCAAGGCCGCCGTGCCCGACCGATTTCTTTTCGGTTTGTTTGGCGTAAGGAATCGTCGATGCCGGTATCGATTTTGATCGCGATTTTTCTCGCCTTCGGTCTTGAAGAGATCTTGGGGATCGGGACGAGTTTGGGCTTTGGCGAGGCGGGTCGGATCGGCGTCGCGGCGTCGTCGATCGCCGCGGTCGCGGGGGTTTCGTTCGCGGTGGGCAGGTTTGTGGCGTGGCGGGTTGATCGCGGCGATTACGGGTCGGAACGGCTCAGGCGAGCGTATGCGATCGCGGGTCGCTTGGTCGCGGTGCTGGTCTTGCTCTCGTATGCGTCGATCCTTTATGTGGCGAATTGGCGCGCGATTGTCGAGATCGATTTCGGCTTGCGGGGCGCGTTTTTTGTCGATGAATTCTTGATTCTGCTGCCGTATCTGATCGCGCAGTTTTCGGCGTGGTGGGGATTGTACGCCGCCGAGCGTGCGCTTCGGTTGGCGAGCACGAGGATGAGCGACCGCGGGGGGGTGTGGGTTTATCTTTCGCTCAAGGCTCGGCAGTCGCTGGCGCTCGCGCTTCCAATCATTTTGATCTTTTTGCTCGGCGAGGATCTCGGCGATCGATTTGCGCCCAAGCTCGATCGATCACCCTGGATTCAGCTTGCTCTGATCGGATTGATCGGCGCGACGGTTCTCGTCACCGCGCCCGCGTTCGTTCGGCTCAGTTGGCCGACTTCACCGCTCCCGGACGGTCCGTTGCGGCGACGGCTGGAAACGCTGATGCGACGGTGCGGATTTCGGTGTTCGAATATCTTGATATGGAAAACGGGTCACAGTTTGGTGAATGCGGGGGTGACGGGGATTTCCTCGCGTTTTCGTTACGTGTTGTTGACCGACGCGCTCGTCGACCGGCTTGACGAGCACCAGATCGAGGCGGTTTTCGGCCATGAGATCGGTCATATCGCGCGTCGTCACTTCTTATTTTTCGGGCTTTTCTTTATCGGCAGCGGCGCGGTGATCTCACTCGTCGCGCTCGGGGCTCATGAATTCATCGCGTGGACGCCGAGCGGCGGGCTCGCGGTCGTTTTCGACCGGGTCGACGCGATCGAAACGGGGCTCGTGATCGTCGCGGCGTTTGTTTATTTTGTCGTCGGATTTGGTCATGTGTCGCGTCGGTTCGAGCGCGAGGCCGATGTTTACGGGTGCCGCGCGGTTTCGTGCGGGTCGGACGATTGCCCGCCGCACGTCGACGTGAACGCGGGGAGCGGTATGATCGGGGTCGCCGAGCGGATTTGTCCCGTCGGGGTTCGGACGTTTGCGTCGGCGCTCGCCGAGGTCGCCGAGTTGAACGGGATCGACCGCGGCGCTCGGTCGTGGCGGCACGGGGGGATCGGCAAGCGGATCGCGTTTCTTGAAAGCCTTGAGAATCGTCCCGACGATCAAACGCGGTTTGCTCGCGGTTCAAGGCGATTTCGCGGGCTCTTTGCGATGTCGCTCGTCGTCGCGGTGGCGGCTGCGATCGCGACGGGGGCGCTCTCGAAGGCTTTGAGTTTCTAATCGATCGGTGAGGAACGCTCGACGTTCGCTCGCCGTCGCAATCTCAGATTCGATCAAGATTCGTCGTTTCGATTCCAACACGCAAAGCGGCCCGATTCGCGGAGGAATTCCTTGTCGCATCGTCATATTTACAGAATGGTTCTCACGTATGCGTTCGTCGTTACGGCGTTGTTTGGGGAACGGGCTTGGGGGGACGATTTCGCTCGATTCGACGGGGGATTGCTGACGGCTGCGGCGCGGGGAGAGGGGTCGAAGGAGAGGAATAACTTGGGATTCGCGGAGATCGGCGCGGCGCCCCGGACGCTGCGCGATTCGGAGCACGCGCTCTTGATCGTGAGGACCGATCAGGGGAACGCGGCGCGGGTTCTCGTCTCGGCGGCGCTCCGCAAGCCCGCGGGGGGCGGAGAACCGACCCCCGTCGTCGTTCTTGAACGGTTCGACACGTTTGAATCTCCTCAGGCCAAGACGAGGCTGGCGGGGGGCAAGGGGACGTTGCTTTTCGACGGTTTTCAGTTCGATTTTGACAGCGGTCAGGTTGTACCCGACGGTCACGGCGGCGACGTGCGGTTTCGCCTGACGGGCAAGGACGGCTCGGGTTTAACGCCCGCCGGAGGGGCGAAGCTTTACACGCTTGAAGCGGCGCCCGTTTTTCCGGCTCAGGCGAACGATCGGCCTTCTCCCGGAGGTCGCGTTACGGTCGGCGATTTCCGCGGCGTTTATCGGCTTTACGCCGACGCGCGCTGGTCAGGAGATCTGAGCATAAAAGTGAATGATAAAGGTGAAGTGAGCGGCGAATTTCGATCCGATTTGAACGGTCGATCGTACGCGGTTCGGGGGATTTCGGGGGGGGATTCTCCCGGGAGGATTGTTTTCGAGATCGCCTTTCCCCGTTCCAAGCAAGAGTATGAAGGTTATTTGTGGACGAGCGGCAAGGGGGGATTTTCGGGAACGCTCCGGTTTTTGAACCAGACGTTCGGCTTTTTCGCGATCCGCAAGGGGGGTCGCTTCGCTCCCGAAGACGCCCTCGCCGACGGGGCGGGAGGGGAGCTCGAAGGCGACGCGGCGGGGAAGATCGTCCTGACGATCGACCGGGCGACCGAGGGGGTTTCGATCGACGGAAAAAGTCAAGACATGAAGACATTGAAATCTGTAATTGTCGATCGGATCGCCGCCGATACGGGGTCGTCGGTTTTGATTCGCGTCGCATCGGACGTTCCGTATTCGAGGGTTCGCGAGGTTGTCGAGTCGATCCGCTCGGCGGGAGTTGAGCGGGTGCGGTTTGAATCGCGGTGATTGAGAGGATTGCGAGCGGCGAGTCGGCGGTCGTTCGTGACCGAGTTGTTTGGATTGGGGTTCAAACGACGGTGCGGGTGTCACACAAGGGGGGAGCCAAGCATACATGTTTTGAGGCGCCCTTGGTTGATTTGCGCGGTCGTGATCGTGCTGTTCGATTGGAA
>JAKBCQ010000169.1 GCA_021807585.1 Planctomycetota bacterium
GGCGACGAATTACACCTTCGTCGCGGTCGCGGGAACGCTCACCGTCACCCCCGCCACGCTCACCGTCACGGCCAATAACTTGTCCAAAACATACGGACAAGCGAATCCGACGCTTACCGATACGATCACGGGTTTTGTGAACGGCGATACCGCGAGCGTCGTCTCGGGATCGCCCGATCTCTCGACGACCGCGACGACGACGAGCCCCGTCGGAACGTATCCAATCAACATCACATTGGGAACTCTTACCGCGACGAATTACGATTTCACGCTCGTCCCCGGAACGCTCACCGTCACGTCGCAGGCTTCGACGACGATCGCCCTCACCGCGACCCCGGGGTCGACGACGACGTACGGTCAATCGGTCACATTCACCGCGACCGTAAGCCCCTCGACAAGCGGCGGAGCGACCCCCACGGGAACGGTCCAATTCGAGGTGAACGGAGTCGATCTGGGCACGGCGGTGACGCTCGTGAGCGGATCGGCGACAAGCGTCGCGACGACGACGATCGCCGCGGGAACGCAGGCGATCGAGGCGGTTTACTCGGGCGATTCCAATTATGCTCAAAACACGCAATCGACCACCCAAACCGTGAATCCCGCGACCCTCACCGTCACCGCGAACGACGCGACCAAGATCTACGGACAAGCGAATCCAACATTCACCGATACGATCACGGGTTTCCAAAACGGCGATACATCGAGCGTGATCACCGGGACGCCGACGCTTTCCACGACCGCGACGACCGCGAGCGGTGTCGGGACGTATGCGATCGCCGTCGGCGTCTCGGGGCTCACCGCAAGCAATTATATCTTCACAGGAGTGAACGGAACGCTCACGATCGATCCCGCGACCCTCACCGTCACGGCGAATAATCAAGACATGAACCATTACGATACCGTGCCGACGCTCACCTACGCGATCACGGGGTTCGTCAACGGCGATACGAGTTCGGTCGTATCCGGATCGCCTCAGTTGTTCACATCGGCCTCATCGACGAGCAGCGCGGGGTTGTATCCGATCACCGTCGGGCCGAACACGCTTTCGGCGGCGAATTACGACTTCACGCTCGTTCCAGGAACGCTCACGGTTCATCCCAAGGTGATGGACGTGCGGGTGAACTGGGGCGTCGAATCGATGTCGATCATGAACCTCTCACGCGATCTCCCGTTTATCAACATCTCGTCGATCGACGTGATCTTCAGCGACAACGTGACCGTGAACCAGGCCGATCTGGCTCTCACCGGCATCAACGTTCCCTCGTATACATTTAGTTCGATGACTTACAATTCGACGACTTTCGACGCGAACTGGAAGCTGCCGACTCCGCTCGGAGTCGACAGGTTGATGTTGGCGCTCGACGGGACGAGTTCGACGGGGGTTTCGGCGCCGTTCGCCGCGACAAACGGGACGGTGAACATTCCGATGGAAAAGAATCTTGACCTCGGCTTCGCGGTGTTGCCGGGCGATTACAACGGCGACGGCGTCGTGACGATCCGCGACCTCGTTTCGGAGGAGGCTTTGATTCAGAGCGGAACATATTCGATTTGGGGCGATATCATCGGCTCGGGGACGTTCGCCTCGGGCGACGGTACGACCGACCTGATCGATATCCGCAAAAAGATGGGAACGAAACTTCCTTGATCAATCGAACGCGTGATCGTGATGCCTGAAAACCACACGAATCAGCGAAAGATTGACACACAAGCGAGAATCGCCGACGATGATATCTCTTATCCGAAGGAATCGTCTCCGATCGGGATGATCCGCCAGAAATCGCTCGCGGTTCGCCGTCGAATTCACCCGTTCGACGAACGATCGAACCGCGAGCGAAAAGCCACGCCCTGAGAAACAACCGAACCGACACCACGACCCTCACCACGAAGGCAAGACCGCCATGCACGCTCGAAATCGCATCGACGCCGATGATTTGTTGCGGATTGATCCTACCAAGAAAACGACGACGGCGACGCGCACGCTCCGGGCGCGGGGCTTTGCGATCGCGATCGTCGCGGCGATCTTGTTGCTGACGCGTCCGGCGTCGGTCTCGGCGGATCAGCTCACGCTCTCGATCGATCCCTCAAGCCAAACCGTCGCCGCGGGAGGAACGGGAAGTTTCACGGTCGAGCTTTCCAACGCATCCACGAACACATCTTCGTTCACGGTCGGGGGATTTCAATTGGAATTGAGCCTGCCGAGTGCGAGCGGAATCACGTTCACGTCGGCGAATTATCCAACGTCCAATTATCTGTTCAACGGCAATAGTTTTGGTATCACTAACAGTTTATCATTGGCGTCTTCGTCGTTTCCTTCGACCGTCGTGACGATGAACGATTTCGCGGCGACGTTGAGCACGGCGCCGACGCTTGCGCCGGGGGATTCGTTCGCGCTCGCGGTCGTGAATTTCTCGGTAAGCGCCGCGGCGACCTCGGGAACTTACGCGATCTCGAATATTGATATATCATCCGATCCGACATCGGGTACTCAATTCACCGACAACACGTCGAATGCGAACCCGATCGCGTATTCGTACGCCGGCGGATCGATCAAGGTCCAGGGAAACGCCGTGGTTCCCGAACCCGCGTCGATCGTGCTCGCGTGCCTGGGTTGCGCGGGCGGCCTGGGTATCGTGCGACGATCGAGACGACGCAACGCGACGCGGATCTCGTAAGAAGTGAAAGCGATCACTTATGCGATGATTTCCCGATCCGTGTAACGCCAAGGCGGATCATATGAACAAAAACCGTGGACGGGCGAGCGATTCCCGCCGGAGCGGTCGCGATCGTGAACGCTCGGTAAATTCCCGCGCCGAGCTTCATGCTCGCGATCGACCACGAACCCGTCGGACCCGCGATCGTCGCGCCGATCCGCCGCGGCACGACTCCGCCTCGACCTCGTATCGCCATCAGTGCGATCTTCGCCCCGGGGTTCGCGGTTCCCGAAGCCGCCAATCGTGGATCGCCGATCTCGGGCGAATCGAGGCGAGCCGTCAGCGGATCTTGCGGCACGACCAACGGCAAATTATGCTCAATTAAAGGCATCACATTCTTTAAATACCAATACTGCACGCTGAATCCATCGGTATGGCCGATGCCGATCCCCGTCAGATCGTAATACGCGTTCGCCCCCGGAATCGGCGTTTGTCCCCATAAATTCAGCGTTCGATCATAAACGTCTTTCATCAGAAAATACGGCGTATGCTGATAAAACACGTCGGCGTATGCGACGTTCTTCGGCACGAACAGCAACGGATCGTTCGATTGATGCTGATATCCGTTCATCACATAACTCGCGAACGACCCCAGCGCCGTGGGCGCCGCGCTCGAATCATTCTTCACGCGATTCGTCGCCGCAAACGGATCAAGGAACGTTTCATAGACATATCCCGCTTGCAACCGGGGCGGAGCGAAACGGATCAAATCGGAAAGCGCCCCCGTGTTGACGACGTTCCCCTCGCTATGACCGATGATTCTCAGGTCGATCGGACCCGTCCCAGGCAGCGAATCCGCCACCCGAACGATATCCGCCGCGAGCCGCCCCGATTGCCGAATCGCCGCTCCAGGGGTTGAACTCTTCGACACCCAGTTAAACGGAATCACGGCGTTATACCCCGCGACCTTCATCGCGTGCGCCATCGGCATAACCCACGGCGGTAATTGATTTCCATAAAAGATGTTTTCGAATCCGCCATGCGTGATCACGCCGATCGTATACACCTGGAACGAAGCCGAATCGGTCGCGGGATTCGTCGCCGAGGATTCCGCCGGCGTTTGCGCAATTGCGACCACATACGGATACGCCGGATCGGGAGGCAATCCGCCCGGAATCGTCACGTTGAACCGGTGCGATCCCACCGCGCCCGCCGGTTGGCCCAAAGCGTCTAAACTCAAAGGAGCAATCGTTTCGGTCGCGACAACGACGCTCTTCGCCGCCGAACCCGACGCCTGTGGATTCGTCGACGTCGATCGCTCGATCGTCAGCTCGATCGGTACGTCGATGCTTCCCCCGGTGATCGCGTAATCGACCGTCACGCTTTTGGAATTCGACGTGGAGAGCGACGCCACGCTCAAAGCAGGGTTCAACCCCTGCGAGCCCTCCAAAGCGTTCGCAAGCGTCCCGGAAGGGCTCGAACCAACCCGAATCATCGCGACCGAGGCGGACCGAGCCGAAGGAGAAATCGAAGTCGATGTGACGGATGACGTCGCCGAAGCCGAAGTCACCGAAGCCGAAGCCGATGAAGCGATTTGCGCGGGCGACGCCGACGTATTGGAAACAAGCGACACACGCGCGACCGCGACCGCTCCCGTTAAAAGCTCGCGATTTTCCAGCCCCTCGATCGTCGGCCGAACCGTCCGCGCGCGCAACCGCGAAGCCCCCTTGCTTCCCGTCGCCGACCCGGTTCTTTTCGAAAACAACTTGTAAAACATGCGTATTTTTATAAGATGAGTATCGATCGCGATTTGGGTTCGAACCAAGTCGTCGAAACCGCCGCGGCGATGTATAATTCGCCGGAAGAATTCGGTCAAGATCGATCGGCCGGGACATACAATTGTATTCTTTACAATTTACATTTTTATTCTTTCCCGAAGTCTCCCCGGGTTGTTCGATTCGACCGATCGACGCGAACCGATTCGCCGTCGTATTCGGCGCCGGCGGAAGAATCGGCGGGGGAGCGCCGGCGGTTGTTTTCGGCTCGGTCGGCGCGCGAGATCGAGGTCGATCGGTTCCTCGGCTGGAATGCGCGGCTCGCTCGGTCGATAAGATTCAGAGTGAGCGACCGCGGGCGAACGATCGCCGAATCGCGACCGCACCGCCGTTTTCCGGCATGCGGCGTGTCGAATCGGATCGCCTTTTTTCGGCGGCCGCCACGGGGTTTCAACGGTATGAGGAATCGACTTCGGAACGCTTATGAAGCGATCACCGGTCGATTTCGTTGCGTTCGGCCTGGGAAAGCCGAACTCACGTCGAATCACCCGCGATCGACGCCGACCGATGCCGAGCCGGCGACGGGGTTTATCACCGATACATCTGTTCGTCAGTGTCGTCCGTCGGGTTCGGTTCGCCGTCGATTCGGCGTCTCGGCGAGGAAATCCGACGTCGATTTCGAAGATTTCGTGGCGGTCGTGTTCGAGTCGTAAGTGGAACGCACGGCGAACGTCGCGTTGATGAGCGCGGGTCGCGATCGCGAAATCGCGGCCGACTTCGGCAAAAAACGTTTTGACCGGGGCTTGAGACTCGTTAACTTCATCTCCACAATCCCATGCGGGGGTTTCGACGCCGAGACGGGACCCAGAGGAGCCTTGTCACGATGCCTCAAGCGACTCGTGTGAACCGAGCTCAGGGCTGCCTTTTAGGCTTGGCCGTCGGAGACGCCCTGGGTGGTCCGCTCGAGGGCCTAAGCGCCCAACAAATTCATGCGCATTACGGAACGGTCGACGATTATGTCGACGGCGCCGTCGCATGGAAACGCAAGCCGCACCGTTGGCGGCTCGCCGGGCTTTACACCGACGACACGCAACAGGCTCTCGCGGTTTGCGACGTACTGCTCGAATCGGAGAAGCTCGATCCTGCGCGGCTCGTCGATTATTATCTCAAACTCGCCGAACCCGCGGGGACGTACATGGGTTCGCATCGCGGCGTCGGCAAAAGTTTCCATAATGTGCTGAAGTGTTTGAGTGAACAATACGCCCCGTCGCGAACGGGTCAGCCTTCGGCGGGTATCGGCGCCGCGGCGCGGATCGCTCCCATCCCCCTCTATTACGCGGGGATGCCCGATGCGATGTTCGAGGCCGTGATGAACGCGTCGCTGATCACCCACCGCGATATTCGAGCACTCGCCGGAGCGATGGCGATCGCGCACGCCGTGCGCAGGCTCGCCGCGGGCGCCGATCGCGAACCGAGCTTCCTTCTCCGCCTCGCCGGCGACGTCGATCGCGAGGAAAATCGCATCGCCGCCGAATTCGGCGATCAAGTTGATAAAATTGATGAACATAAGCACGCGATTTCAACATCGATCGCCCGGGTCGAGTCGCTCCTCGATCGTCCCCGCTACGAGGCGCTCGCCGCGATCGTCGAAGAAGCCAACCGCCGCGGCGCCGAGCCCGTTTGCAAACGACCCACCATGGGCTTCGCCCCGTCGTGCATACCAACTTGCTTACTGATTTTTATGACATCCGAATCTTTTCAAGAGGCGCTCGTCGAGATCGTCAACCTGGGGGGAGACTCCGACAGCGCCGGAGCGATGACCGGAGCGCTCGCGGGTGCGCACCACGGCGCCTCGCAGATCCCCCGCAAATGGCTCGAAAAACTCTATAATAGGCATGGAATCGAGGCCCGCGGCGAGGCGCTGGCGCGGCGATCGACCGCCGATCTCGATATCCCCGATTATCTTGAA
>JAKBCQ010000170.1 GCA_021807585.1 Planctomycetota bacterium
CGACTGTCGAACGCGCTGATCGCGGTCGGCCGCGACGGCGGAGATGATCGCGCGCTTGCGATCGGGCTTGAAACGCTCGAATGGCTGATGGAGGTTCAACGCGCTCCTCAAGGGCATTTTCGCCCGATCGGCTGCCACGGTTTTTTTCGGAAAGGGGGCGAACGCGCCCGGTTTGATCAACAACCGATCGAGGCCAACGCGACCGTCGCGGCGTGCCTCGAGGCTTATCGCGCCACGCAAGACCAGCGTTGGATGAACGAAGCCCGCTCGGCGTTCGAGTGGTTCCTCGGTCGTAACGATCTGAGTCATGAGCTTTACGATTCAGGGACGGGGGGCTGTCGCGACGGCCTCCAGGAGGATCGAGTCAATCGCAACCAGGGCGCCGAATCGACGCTCGCTTTCCTTCTTTCACTCGCCGAGATGAGCCGACTCGAAAGCTCCCTAGCCGCATTCCGCCAGGCGCGGTAATGTCCTAGAGTTTCCAGGGATGGACGATCGAATCGGCGCCGAGAGGTTGAACACGCGAACATGGACGTCAGACGGACGGGAATCATTCTTAAACCGACAAACTCTCGCGTGGTCATACGACCATTCGAGATCGCCGATACGACGCGCGTCGAGCGCATCATCGCGCGGGTGTCGTCGCTTTGCGATCAAGAAGTGGAACGGTTGCTTGAAAACGTGATGCGGGAATTCCGCGAACGTCATCAGCGAACGCGTGAATTCTTTTTACATCGATTTGAACAAGTTCGGAAACATCTTTTGACCGATCATCCCGTGGGGGAGTCTCGTAAACTGTTGATCGGGTCGTACTTCACCCAGGAGTACGCGCTCGAGTCGGCGGCGCTGTTCAATCCCGCGATGGTGTGGCACCCCGATCAATCGGGCCTGCTCGACGGGTCGAAACGGTTCATCGTCAGCTTTCGCGCCACGGGGGAAGGGCACATCTCGTCGATCACGTTCCGCTCGGGGGTGATCGACGACGACAACCAGATCACGCTCGACGAGCCGACGCCGTTCGTCGAGGCGCCCGATCTAGTTCCCAACGCCTTGTATGAGAAATCGTTGTTTTATCGTAAGTTGACCGAACTCGGCATCAACGGAACGCTGACCGATCAAGTGATCGGAGCGCTTGGGGATCATTTTACGATTGATGATCTTGAATACACTCTGGGGAATGTCGCGCGGCACAACCGCGAGCGAAGGCGCGAGTTCGAGCCGATCGCGCATACGATGCTCGTGCTCGCCAAGGCGAATTACGAGATTCGCTTCGCCCCCGGGCTCGACGTTTCGGAACGGATCATCTTTCCGTCGTCCCCCACCGAGACGAACGGCATCGAGGACGCACGCTTCGTTCGTTTCACCCACGACGACGGTCGGTCGTGTTATTACGCCCCTTATACCGCGTACGACGGCCGAGTCACCTTGCCGCAAATGCTCGAAACCGAGGATTTCCTCCACTTCAAGATCAGCACGCTCAACGGTCCCGAGGTTCGCAACAAGGGCTTCGCGCTCTTCCCCCGAATGGTGAACGGACAATACACGATGCTCTCGCGACAAGACAACGAGAATATCTATTTAATGTATTCTGATATGCCGCATTTCTGGTATAGTAAAGAACTGATCGCTAAGCCGACATATGCTTGGGAATTTGTGCAGTTGGGCAATTGCGGTTCGCCGATCGAGACCGAAGCGGGCTGGCTGGTGCTGACTCATGGAGTCGGGCCGATGCGCAAGTACGCGTTGGGGGCGTTTCTGCTCGATCGCGACGATCCCGCGAGGGTGATCGGCAGGCTTGACCGGCCGCTCCTCGAGCCCAACGCGAACGAACGCGAGGGATACGTCCCCAACGTCGTTTACAGTTGCGGCGCCCTGCCCCACGGCGGCGATCTCGTCATCCCCTACGCGATGTCCGATTACGCAAGCACCTTCGCCGTCGTGCCGATCGACGACGTACTCAACGCAATGGTAAAAATGTGATATATTTCTTAAATGCTAATCAGAGAATTCAAGATCTCACGTTCCGAAAACTCGGCGACCGCGACGTAAGCGTCGGCCGCGCCGTAATACACGCGAACGACGTCCCCCGCGGGCGCCGTTCCCGTCGGAAAGACGACGTTGGAAACGAAACCCCCGACCTCGAAATCGGCCTCGGGAACGAGAAAAGGCTCGCTCGAACGTTTGACGACGCGAGCCGGTTTTTCGGCGTCGAGGAGAATCGCCGCTCCGTAATACGCGCCGACTTCGCCCGGCAGGCTCGGACGAATGTTCCCATGATAAATCTCGAGCCAACCTTGCGCGACTCGAATCGGCGGCGCACCCGCGCCGGCTCGACCCCGCCGGACATCTCCTTCGGGAATCACCAAAGGTTCATGCGAACCCCAATGGATCAGATCGGGAGACGAAGCGATCCACGGCTCGGGCCGCGTGAACGCCGTCCCGCAAACGGGCCTGTGAATCGCCGCGTAGCTTCCGCCGATCTTCTCGGGAAACAACACCACGTCTTTGTTGTCGGGACAAAACAACACCCCGTGACGGCGAAACGTGCGAAAATCGACGGTCGACGCCAAAGCCGTCGCGGGACCGTGACGCGATACGCAGACATATGTGATATAATAGCGATCATCAAGAAACGTAATCCGCGGATCCTCGACGCCGAATTCATCGAGCTCGCTCTCGGGCATGAAAACGATGTTTGTAATCTCCCGAACCTCGAGCCCTGCGCCGCAGCGAACGACTCTCAGATGAGAAACGAACGTCAGCCGAACGATCCCGTCCGATCTCCGTCTGACGACTCGAGGATCGACGAATTCGAGCTCGTCCTCGGCGATCCAATCGATCGCCATTCCGCGCGATTCAGCGTCGAATCGCGGCAGGCCGATAAAACCGGGTCGCCTCTCGCGGGGACGCTCGGCGATCCGAACCAAAAGCGTCACCTCGTCGCCGAATTGAGCCGCTCCCGGATTGAACGCCCCGACGACCTCGAAATCGCCGCGCGAAGCGGCGAAATCCTCGGGTCTCAACAACAACCGGGTCGATAGCCGACGAACTTTCATTCATAAACCTCATGATATAAACGATTAAATTGATAGTATTGTAACTATAATTTTATGTCGCATCATTCTAAACGGTAAAAAAATGAAATCATTCGCGATAGATCCTTTCCCGGCATGCGCGCGCTTTGGCCGTGATCTCGTCGACTTCAAGCGGGTGGGAGCGATGCACGCTGAGGCAGTTCGGTACAAGCACCTTGACGGGCTCGCTGAGGTTCAAATCGGCGTTGTGGACGCGAAACGTTCCCGTGGTCAACCGCGCGACGTCGCCCCCCGTACCCCCTTTTTGACGGATCAGCTCCTCCACAGCGTCGATCGCCGCGGGAGAATTCGCCTTGCCGTAATAATGCGTCGAACAATTCGCGACGATCTTGTTGTCAATATCTTTGGGATTCTGGGTTGCAAATATCACTCCCAGGTGATATTTCCGCGCCTGCGCCGTGAGCCGGGCGAGGCTTTGCTTGCAGATCGAAGCCGCTTGCGACGGTACGAAATCCTTCGCCTCGTCGATGATCAAAAGCCCCCGCAGCGCTCTTCCGGGATCGGGACGCCGTTTGATCCAGCCGAAGAGCGTCATCGCGAGCTGATTGACAAACACTTGCTTCGATTCCAGACCCGCCAGCCCGTCGAGATTGACGACCGAGATCCGCGTCTTCTCCGACCGCCGGTCGTCGCCGAAGAGAATCGCGGGATCGAGAGGCGCTCCGCTCGACCTCAGCATCGGATTCGTTTCGACGCGACTTTTCAGCGTATCAGCCATCGTTCTGGCCAATTTCGCGGCGTTGGAGATCCCAAGACCAAGCTCGGCGGGAAGATCTTCGAGCAGCTCGACAAGACGATCAAGCGAACTCGATCGCTGATTCGCCAGATGACGGAGCGCCTTCGACAGAATCCCCTTCTTTTGCTCGCTCGCCCCCCCTTTGCCCGAAGCGACGATCGATTCCAGCGATTCGCGCGCCATCGCAATCATCGCCTCGATCTCGTCTCCGTCGTCCCCCGCGGCCGAAAAATCGGGGAGCGGCTCGAACGCGAGCGGATTGCCCGTTTCGCGTCCCGGAGTCCAAATGACGACGTCGGTCCGATCATGATAAACCGCGGCGCGCTCCCCGTCTCCCTCGATCCACCCCTCGGGACGATCAACCCGACGCTCGTCAAGTGAAGCCAGGTCGTTCGCGACGTCGATCACAATCGACGGAACCCCCGAAAGCGCCGCCTCCTCGACGATCCGCCGCAACAACACCGATTTTCCCGATCCCGGTCCCGCAACCACAAAAACATGTCTTTCTAATGATCGCATGCTCGTATATAAAGGCTCTTCGGGTTTTCCGCCGATGAATTTTATACCAAGACATATCTCAGGACATGAATCAGTTAAGTCGGACGCTCTCGCCGTCGACGGATCGAATCCGCCGTTGCTCCTAGGCGATACCGCGGGCTCGGCCGCGGCGGCGATCGCAGGCGCCCGCTCGGAATCATTCACCCGAGACGCGGGCTCGGCCGCGGCGGCGATCGCAGGCGCCCGCTCGGAATCATTCACCCGAGACGCGGGCTCGGCCGCGGCGGCGATCGCAGGCGCCGGTGATTCCGTCGTCTTCACGGGCGTGGAATCCGTTGAGGTGGGAATCGCGGGCGTTCCGCCGAGGTGTAATGAAACCGTCGCCGTCGCCGTTGAAATCGCAGGCGCCGGAATCGTCTCATTTTTGATCGTCGCGACCGCGGAGCCCCGAACGGGTTTCGGCTCGCCCTTCGACTTGGCCTCGAACGTCGACCCGGTCGTTCGCGTATCCTCTCGGGTAACTAGCGGAGTGGGAACCGCCGCCCTGATCAGCTTGAGATTCGAAAGCGGCTTGCGCGACCTGAGCCAAGAAACGAATTCGGGATCGTTCATTTGCTTGAGCTTGGAGATCGCGGACAACGAGCGTATTTCTTCGTCGCTCGGCTCGATAAAAACGCCCCCCTCCGAAACAAACAGATCGACGAGTTTTTGGGTTTCCGCGCCTCCCGGAATCTTTCCCCTGCGGACGATCGCGAGCCTACGGAACGGGAGCGACGCGTCGATCCCGGCCTGAATCATTGCTTTCTTGAGTCGATTTTGAAACGCCCTGGGATTGTTCCATTGGAGAAAGCGAATCGAAAAATGTTCTTCTCTTTCATTTTCATCAAGATGAATGATTCTCAATCTGGCGTGCAGCGGCGGAACTTCGGAACCTTTTTTGGAAAAGGGATCGACTTCGAATGCGATGTTCTCGGGAGTGTCGATTTCGTGCGCCAGGCACGCCAAAGCGGTTTGGATGAGCGGAGCGAGCCGTTCGTCGTCGCACTTTTCTTCGAACAAACGGTGGATTTCGGCGCTCGCGCGCTGATTCTCGAACTCGACGTCGAGCCGAGCGAAAACGGGATCGGAGGAGCTTTTATTTTCTTGAATCTCGATCGTGCGGAGCGAATCGGTCTCTTCGATAAAGCCTTGATCGAGCCGGCTCTTGCGCCATTGTTCACAGATTTGAAGGATTTCGCGGGGTGTGTTCGCTTTCAGTTCAGCGATCGCCCGCGGTCTAATCGGCCATGTCGGATAAGGAGGATCGAAGCCGACCTTCTTGTAGGCGATCGCCAATCGATTGCGGATCAGGCTCTCGACCATCTTACCTTCAACAGAGACGGTGTCGAGCTTGCGCGGCGGAATGTCGAATCGAGCAAGAAACGACTCGAGAGTCGTTGTTTTAAGTATGTTCCAGCTCGATTCCAAACAAGAAACGACGCTCAATGTATGATAAGTTTGATCGCGAAGCGAACCCAACCCGGCGCCAATTTGTTGAATGATCGCCGCCGACGCGATCGCCCGATCATCACCCGATTTCATCTTCGTGTAATTATTATATTCAGAAACGATTGCGTCGATCTGGTCGAACGCCAGAACCGTCGGCCCGCGCAGGCTCGACAGCCACGACAAACCTCTTACGATCTCGATCGGCCGCTTCGATCGATCCTTGAAGCCGAAAGCGATCCGTTCCGATTCCTCGATCTCGCCCCCTTGAAGCCAGGTCGAGCCGACGCCGCTGATCTCAAAATCCCAATGATTCAAACAAATTGTGGCACGCAAAACGTCCTGGTATTTGCGTATGTCGATTGGATAGTAAGTCGCGAGCGTTTGAACGATCTTCTTGAGAGCCTTGATGAAATCCTCGTCGGTTCGGGTTTTCAGAATCGTAAGGATCTCGGCCGAATCCTTATTCTTGGGTCGCATGCTCTCGATGATCGCAATCAGTATTCGATCAAGCTGTGAATCATTTAAATTAA
>JAKBCQ010000171.1 GCA_021807585.1 Planctomycetota bacterium
TCTGACGCCGAATTTGGCGGCGAAAGCGTCGCGCACCTCGGTTGTTCGAAGCTCGTCCATGAAAGCGGCGAACGTCGATCCGAATTTGAGCGTATCGAGAGGGAAGCTTCCGGGTTTGTCGATTTTGGGAAAATCGGCGTTGACCGCGGCGCGCGCCTCGGGCTTGAGGAATTCGGGCAGAACGAGATAAGGGAACGGCTCTGGAACGAGCGTTTGGTCTTCAAACGCGGTGAGATCGAGCATCCGCATGTCCGGTCGGCTCCTGCTCGGATCGGCGATTCAAGCCGCCGGAGTGCTCACGAGCCGAGACGACGCGGGGCGATCCGTCACGCGCATCCCTGCTCGACCGGCGGCGGCGCCGTCCGTATGTCATCTATTCATCGGCACGCCGGGGGCTAAACGTAGACGGAATTCACAAAACCGACAAGGCGAACCCGAACGATATGCAACGCGGCGGCGAAATCGCTCTTGCGATTTCGATCCCGCCTTCAGGATGACGGAACGTGTTTCGAGAGCGGATGTCGAAGCGGCGATTCGGCGATCCTAAAATTGCTCCGATATGTTCCCGCTCCGGTGAACCTCGCGTCGAACCGTTAAAGCATACCTTGTTATTAATATTAAGAATATTTTTTCTATCAAGATCCAATATACGTTTCCAAACGGTAAAGCTCCGCAAATCAACCTCGATTTACCGATCGGGTTCAATCCTCCTCGACGTATTTCCAACGCCCATCGAGATTGATGCATGTAAAAAGGTTCAAAGGAACGATTTCGCCTTCGTGGCGGATGAATCCCTTGTCGCCTCCCGGATCGGGATCGGTCCAGAGACAAACGACGCCTTTTGACTTCAACTCGGCCTTTTCGATTCGGAATACGCCGACGCGAAACGGCGTCTTCGGCGGATTTCCGGCTTGGACCTGGTTCGCGGCGCGTTCGATCGACGAACGCGATAGGAAAAACAAAAGTCGAAACGGCCAACTGGTCGCGGCGACCGAGCCGAAAAACACCCAATAAACCAACATCAAAGCGACGATCGACGCCAGGCCGCGATTCTTTTTGATCGTGAATCCAATCAGCATGCTCGTGACGACGATTGGGAAAGCCGCTAAAAACGGCGCCGAGATCGATACCAAGATCGGATCTTTCACGATCGCCGAGATCGCCGTGATCGCGATCGCGGGAATCGCGTAAATCATGATCAGAAATAGCTTCATGTAAAAATGCCTCTCGGCGCCGAGGTCGGAATCGCGTCGGAGGCCGATCCGCCAGAACCGCCGAATGAATCGACGACCCGCGCCTCGGTCGTACGCGAATAGAACCCCGGAGCGTTCGATTCGTCAAGCGGGTTTTTCCGCGGCTTGAGCCTCGGTCGTCAGCAACCTTTCGACTTCGCTGACGTTCGGAATCGAATAAAAGCCGTCGCGATGGATCTCTCGCATCAAGAAAATAGCGATCGTGAACAGCGGCTCGCCGAAGATCAAATCTCCCGAGCCGTCGTCGTTGCATATTTTGCGGATCGACCCCATTTTATTTAAAGGATATGAGCGAATATCATTTTTTCGCACGAATTTGGGTTGAAGCGTCTCGTAGGCGATCGTCATGCCGTCGTCTCCGTGGTAGCCGCCGTCGAAGATGATTGCGCGGCGATCGGTGACGAGATAAAACGTTTTGGACGCGATTTTACGCAGTCGCTTTCGGATCCAGATCGGACTGGTTAAGAGCGTGATCCCGATCGCGACGAACGGAATGCAGAACACCATCACGAAGATCCGCTCGCCGCCGCTCGGTCCTTGAATATTCACCCCTCGAGGTTGATCGAGCAAACCCAGAAAAGCGACGATCCAAAAGACGAGAAATGCCGACCAGGGAATCGCGATAAAAAATGGAAGATAAGCGAGTAAGGGGAGCTTCTCGCGCGGTATCGGCCGTTCGAGGTGGCGAATCCTTTCACCATTGACAAGTTCATTCATTATCACATTTTTAGACGAATCGTCGATCGAATGAATGTCCACATGGATCGTCCCGTAACCCGGAAAGAAATCGCTCGTTTATATGGTTATGAAAATGTCCGCGTGAATTCTAGCGATCAAATGAATGTACAATTCATTGCGCGTTATCGAAGGCGCCGAAAGGTCCGAGCGGTCACGGCGAGAACGACTCTCGCGCGTGCCCGCTCTTCCGGCCGGCGAAACCGGGTCGATTTAGAATTGAGGATTAGACTCCCGCGGCGAACCGGCGGGCGACTTCGTCCCAGGCGACCGTGTTCCACCACGCCGAAATATAATCGGGGCGGCGGTTTTGATACTTAAGATAATAAGCATGTTCCCAAACGTCGAGGCCGAGGAGGGGCTTTTGGCCGTCCATGATCGGGCTATCCTGGTTGGGGGTGGAGGTGACGGCGAGCTTGCCGTCTTTACCCAGGACGAGCCACGCCCAACCCGAGCCGAAGCGGGTCGCCCCCGCCTTGGCGAAGGCTTCTTTAAAAGCCGCGAAGCCGCCGAGCTGCGATCCGATCGCGTCGGCGAGCGCTCCCGTCGGCTCGCCGCCCCCTCCTGGTTTCATCAATTGCCAGAAAAGCGAATGATTGGCGTGGCCGCCGCCGTTGTTGCGGACCGCGGTGCGGATCGATTCGGGAAGCGCGTTCAAGTTTGCGATCAGCGCCTCGATCGTCTTGCCTTGATGATCGGGGTGATCCTTGAGCGCCGCGTTCAAATTGTTAATGTACGCTTGATGATGTTTTGTGTAATGGATTTCCATCGTTCGAGCGTCGATATGAGGCTCGAGGGCCGAGTAATCGTAAGGCAACGGTGGTAGAGCGTATTCGGACATCATGCGGCTCCTGGTTGAAGACCCTGAATGCGAACGACCGCGCTCGAAACCGCGGTCGTCGACCCGCCCCGCGTCGGTGTGTGCGACGACCCGCCGCGGGGACTCGAAGCGTTAACGTACCACTCGCCGCGTTCGGGGGCAAATGGTCGCGGCCGCGGCGGGTTTCTCAAACCAATGAGACCGTGAGACAAAGCGCGACGGAACCCTCGCGAGCGTGCGAGAAAACAAAAGCCCGGCGGCAAGGCCGGGCGAAGACCTAACTTATATCCAGATATTTATGTATATCATATATGTGAGATTGTTTCGCTTGCCGCGAATTGAGGCGATCAACCGACGCGTCGATCGCGTGTTCGATCGCTAACCTCGGCGGAAAAACGGGTGACGTGCAATCGTCGGAAAACGAACAGCGGTTTGGGGAGCGTGCGATAATCGCCACCAGGTCGCCCATTCTTGAGCTTGCACCCGCGCCATGATGCGTTGCCAGGTAAGCATCTGATTTTCTTTGGCTCGATTGTAGCCGAACGGCGCGATCGTGCCCGCGTTGTAAGGCGCGCCGGCGTTCGAGGGGGTGGGCGTGGGCGACGGGTTGGTGCTTGCGACGACCGGTGCGGGAGAAGTCGCGACGGGATTATCCGACGCGGGGAGGGGATTCGCGGGTTGAACGGGAACCGGCGTCGGAGCGACGGGCGTGCTCGCCGCGACCGGAGCTTGAAGGCCGACGAAGTTGATCCCCAACTCGTAGGTTCCGACCGAGAAGACGTTGTTTGTCGCTCCCGTCACCGCGACATAATAGAATGCGCCGGGTTGAACGTTTGTCACCGCCGCGCCGACGTTGTCGCTGAACCCCGAGGGATTCGCCTGCGAGGCGAGCAGGCTTTGAGAGGCGTTTAAGATCTCAATTTTGGGGCTCAGCATGCTTTGACCCGCGGCGACGGCTTCGGCCTGGAGGGTCGTTCCCGCGCCCGCGTCGGCGGGGGCCTGGACGAGGTAATATTCGACGTCGCCGATCGAGCCGAGCGAAACGCCCGTTACGGTCGCCTGTCCCGCGGCGGTAAGCGAGCCGTTGAGGTTGATCGCGGTTGCGAACGAAGTACCGATGCCTTGTTGTTGATATGTATCGAGCGTTCGCGCGCCGTAAAGCGACTGAATTCCGGCGATATCGGCGGAGTTCAGACCTGTCCGGACGCCTTGGTATTGTTGATACATGACCGCGGCGGGGTCGGGCGATTCGGCGAGCCCGAGCGCGTGGCCCATCTCGTGGAGCACGACGCTGTACAGGTCGATGCCGCTTCCGATCGAGTAATTGACCGCGGTGTTGATCTCGGAATCCCCCGCGGCGGTCCAGCCGTCCGGGGGTGGGGGATACGTTTGAGCCGCGACCGTGGGGTTGTTGAAGTTATAGCCGGCGATGCGAATATCGCCGAAATTGGGGTCTCCCTGCGCGAGTCCGTAGGTGTTAAAGGGGGCGCCCGAGTCTGTTGTGGGAGAGATATTGATATTGGCGACCGATTCCCAGGTCGCGAGCGCTTTGGCGATTTGGTATTGCCAAACGCCCGAGCCGAATTTGGCGTTCATCACCGCGTTGAGGTTGCTGATTCCGTGATCCCATTGCGTGCCGTCGGGGACGATGCTGTAGGTGATGTGGCCGGGATTGGGCCATTGAGTCCCTTCGAGCACATATCCCGATCCGGCTGCGCTCAGGAGGGACCGGATCTCGAGCGTCTCGACGCTCCATGTCCGCGATCGCGGCTTCCGTTTTCTTCGGTTCGGATGGTGAAACCACATGCGGCCTCGACTCCATAGGTGTTTAAATCATCTGATATTGATTTATAGACGTCGGCGCGCGCCGCCGCGGTCCGGGGACGCCGGATAAAGTTTAAATATTAATAGTCTTCCATAACAGGATTGGATCGAGATCGAGCGGCGCGGCGGCGTCCCGATTCGGCTCTGCGCCGGCGGGTTGAATCCGCGTCGTCCGCGTGTGGTTGGATCCGTTCGTTCCGTCGGATCGAGAGCGTTTGCACGCGGCCGGGGATCGAACGAGACGAGTCTCGGTCGGTCGATCGGTCGGGCGGCTTCCGCCGAGTCGTGTCGAGCCGATCGAAGATCGTCGCGACGTTTCGTCTCGGGGATAACGGAACTTTAGACTATTTTTCGCGACCTGCCAAAAATTTTCGGATTCTCGTGAATTTTCTTAGGATATGCGTGCCGACGATCATGCGTAGGGGGGTGGTCGGATGGATGAAACGGCGGGGCGGATGGCATGCTTGGTTTTTATCGGCTCGGTTTCATCGATTTTGACGCTCAATCTTATTAGGCGTCGGAAGCTTATCCGACGTTTGATTGATCGATCCCGCCGCTTTGCCCTCGATTTCCGTTTCCTGATCCGATTATGATACATTTGGGTATCAAGCGATTGATCGCGGCGAGGAATGAACAGTCGGACCGATTCTTCCGACGACGATTGAGCGTTTTTTCGACGAGCATCTGCGGATTGAGATGGAATCATCGCCCCGGCGTATTTTACGCCCGATGATGGACGGTTTTACGGAATGCGTCGAACCCCGCGACGCGAGGGAACATCCGATGTCGAATGTGAATCCACTGAAAACCTCTTCCGGGATGGATAAGGAAAGTCGTCGCGGCGGCGCGCTCGGCCGGTTTTTGATTCTGATCGCGGTGGTGATCCTCGTTCCAGCGAGCTTGTGGGCCTCGTCGGCGACGTTCGCTCGGTTATTTAAACCGAAGGCTCAGGTTTACGAAACGCTCGCGATTGACTCGGGCGATGTGGAACTGCTCGTCGTTGAGAACGGATCGCTCGAGAGCGCGAACAACACGACGCTCCGCTGCCAGGTCGAGGCGTTGATCGGTGTCGTGGGGGGATCGGCTCAACAGCAGGCGGGGGGCGGCGCGGCTGGGGGACAAGGGGGTCAACAAGGGGGCGCAGCCGGCGGTGGAACCGCGGCTGGAGGACAGGGGGGGCAACAAGGGGGCGCGGCAGGGGGCTCCGCCGCCGGTGGTTCCGCGGGAGCGGCCGGGGGAACCGCCGCGGCCGAGGGCGCCTCGCTTAAGGCGAAGAAAGTGGCGCGGCCTGGAAGTCGAAAACCCGGGTCGATTTCGAGCAAATCGGGATCGACGATGAAGCCTCTGAGCCGACCGGGCTCGACCGGTGAAGCGGCGAAATTGGCGCAATCGACGAGCGATGCGATCTCATCGGGTATGGGAGGAACGGGCTCGAGCGGGAGTAGCACGAGTTCGTCATCCTCAGGAGGCGGTTCGGGCGGCGGCGGTGGCGGCATGGGCGGAGGAGGAGGATCCGGCGGAGGAGGCGGTGGCGGCGGTGGCGGCATGGGCGGAGGAGGAGGATCCGGCGGAGGTGGCGGCGGCGGCGGTGGCGGTGCGGGGGGTGGAGGGGGAGCTCAAAACGCCGTGACTCTCAATCCCAAGCCGACTCTCCGGAGTTTCACGTATAACGTCGCCGCGTACAAAGCGGTTCGTCCGATCGCC
>JAKBCQ010000172.1 GCA_021807585.1 Planctomycetota bacterium
CGAGCTGAGGATGAATCAGCGGCTTGTGCTCGAGGCCGAGAAGTTTTTTCGATCGAGGGAATCGGACGAGGAATTGCGTGCGTACTTCAAAAAGAACCAGGATCTTTTTAATCAAAACATGATCGTTGCAAGTCATCTTTTACTGCGGGTTCCGGCGGGGACGAACGGCGAGGAGAAGGCGAAGATTCTGAAGCGGATCACCGAGATCAAAAAGGAGATCGACACGGGGAAGCTGACGTTCGCCGAGGCCGCGAACAAGTACTCTGAGGACGAGGGGAATCAGGATAAGGTCGGCGGCTATCTGGGGAAGATCCCGCGGCGTGGGCGGATCAAGAGTGAGGAATTTTTGTCGAAGGCGTTCGCGCTTAAGAAGGGATCGGTGTCGGAACCTGTGGAAACGAAGCTGGGTTATCATTTGATTAAAGTGACCGAGAAGATTGACGGACCGGTGAAGTTCAATTTTGACGAGCAGAAGGATCTCTTGCGTCAGCAGTTTCGGATCGAGTTGCAAACCGAGATAGTCGCGGAGGAGCGGAAGAAGGCGAAGATCGAGATCAAGCCCGCGCCGGCGGATCTGTTTCCACCGGTTACCGAAACCGCGCCCGCGACAAATCGGAAGCGGTGATCGAGCGATTCCGGCGGTGTTTTTACGTCAAGTCGGCGACCCGAGTCTCGCTTGTTCGAGGAAAAGGAAGTCACTCATATGAGCATTAAGAGATATCAAATCGCGATGATCGCGTTGGTTTCGTTGGGGTTGATCTCGTCGAGTTCGCGGGGTCAGACCGCTTCGGGGGGGCGCCGCGCCGCGGCGTCGGGGGATCGGCGGGGCGGCGCGGCGCCGACGCCGAGTCCCGGGATGCCCGCGCCCCGGAACACGCTGCGTGAGATGTTGATGTATAAACCCGATCAGGTTTTGGCGACGGTCGACGACGATCAGATCAAGCGGGCCGAACTCGTGCGGATTTTCGTGTATTATTCGATCCCTCCCGGCAAGGAGGAGCAGGCTTATCAGGTGGCGATCCGCCAGATCATCGACGGTCGGCTGTTATTGCGGCGGATTCGCCGCGAGGGGTTTACCGCGAACGAGCGCGAGATCGACGACGACGTCGCGAGCCTCGAGCAGGAGATCAAGGCGAACGGGACCGATCTCGCCACGTTCATGGCGACGAACGACCTTTCGATGGCGGACCTGCGTCGCCAGGGGCGCAATCAGGTGCTGTTCCGAAAGTTTCTTGAGGCGCACACCAAGGACGCCGAGCTGAAGGCATTCGTCGAAAAGAACAAAGATATTTACAATCGACCAAAGGTAAGGGCCTCTCATATTTTGATTAAGGTCGATCCCGACGCCTCCGCGGCGGAGCGCGAACGGGCCCGGCTCAAGCTTGTCGCGATCAAAAACGAGATCGTCGCGGGGAAGACGACGTTCGCCGCCGCCGCGAACAAATATTCGCAAGACGAGGTGAACGTCGAGAAACAGGTCGGCGGCGATCTCGGTTTTTTCATGCGCAAGCAGTTCATTGATGAATTCGCGGCCGCGGCGTTCGCGCTCAAGACCGGGACGATGTCGGATCCCGTGGAAACGCCGTTCGGCTGGCATTTGATCATGGCGACCGATCGCAAGGAGGGAGATCCGGTCAACTTTGACGAGGCGAGGCCGCACATTATCGAACATTATCAAGAATATTTTCGTAATATGGTCGGCGAGGAGGAACATAAGAACGCGAAGATCGCGATCATGCCGACGCCCGCCGATCTGTTCCCCGCGCTCAGGACGACGAACGACGCGGGCCGACCCGCGACCAAAGCGTCGGCGCATCCCAAGACCGACTCGGCGACCGCTCCCGCGAGCGCTCGACCCAAACCCCCCGTCGCTCCTTCTCCACGTTGATTGGTAAGCGATCGACCGCGGCGCGATCGCGACCCTTCGCCGCCGCGGCGGTCGTTCAATAAATCCACGCTATAATACATTATTTAATAGTTGCGCGAGAGATTAAGGATCGCGGTCCGAGCGGGTCGGCGATCGGGGAGTCGGCGCGATGCGACGAGGAACGTCGGGCGAATGGCGCCGATCGCTTTCGGCGATCACGGCGGTCGCGCTCGCGTCGATCGTGTGCGTGTGGCTTGAGGGATGCACGGCGCTTTCGGTCTCGCGTCCGCTCCGCGCCGTGCCGCGCGCCGATATCGCGTCGCGGCTTTCGCTCCGGAGGCCGAGCGCCGCGGCCTCGGCGAATCTATTATCCCGCGGAATCGACCCGACGCTGCCGTTTCACTCGCTTCCGACCGCGGACGCTCTTGACGAACGCGCCGCGGGCGAGACGATCGACGATCGATTGACGCGTGCGGAGATCCATGCGCAAGTCGGCAGGCGGTTTCAGCCGATTCGTCGCGCCGAGTCGTTGCGGCATGATTATATCGCGGCGGTTCTTGCATCATCAATCGTTCATCAATCTGCGCCCCTCTCGGCCGACGCGATCGATCGCGCGATCGCGATCCACAACGAGGCTTTGACGCGCTTTTTGAGCCGGCTCGGGGGTCGAAACCTGGAACTCGATCCCGCGCTCCGATCCGAGCTCGCGGCGCTCGGGCTTCCCGTTGCGCTCCGGCGCGACCCGCTCGTCTGGGATCCCGATCGCATTGGCGATATTCATTTATGTAAAGATTATATTATAACGGGAGTGCGAGTACCGATCCGGACTCGGGGGCTCGGCGTTCCGGTTTTCGGGGTGCGTGATCTGCGACCGATCGATCCCCACGCGGGGGCTGGGGATGGCGAAGAATCGCTCTATCCGCCGATCCAGGTGTATCCCGCGACCGTCGTGCTGCGTTCGGGGCCGGCGGGGGGAACGCCCGTGCTCGAGCTGCACGATCCGCTTCGGTTCGACGCGATTTCGACGGGGGCGCGGACGATCCCGCTCGAGTCCGATCTATCGACCCCGCTCGCGTTTCATTTCGTCTCGGGTCGACTTTTTATCGCCGAACAGATCAGCATGTTTCGACCAGACGCCCTCAAGATCCGTTCGGGTTTACATTTGATACATCCTTATGAGCCGGGAAAGATACCGGTGATATTTGTTCACGGGTTGTGGTCGAGCCCGCGGGCGTTTTTTCAGACGATCAACGAGCTGCGGGGGGATCCCTCGATCCGGGCGCGCTATCAGTTTTGGTTTTACATGTATCCATCGGGCGATCCGTTTATCTATACCGCGGCGCGGTTTCGCGAATCGCTCGACGACATGCGGATGAAGCTCGACCCCGGTCGGCGCGACGCTGCGCTCGATCGAATCGTCCTTGTGGGGCACAGCATGGGGGGGTTGTTGTCGAAGATGACGGTGCAAGAAAGCGGGAACGCGCTTTGGAGCGTGATCGCCAAACAACCGTTTGAATCGATGACGCTTTCCGATCCCGAGCATCGGGAACTTCTTAAAAAAGTTTTTATGTATCATCCCAATCCCGCGGTTCGGCGGATCGTCTTCATCGCGACGCCGCACCAGGGAACGAAGATGGGGGACAATCTGGTGGGGAGGATCGTCTCGCGGCTGATCAAAAGTCCCGACGAACTCGTCGCGGTGCGGCGCGATCTGTTCGAGAACAACGATCCCGCGTTCTTCACCCCGGAGGCGCGGAAACGCGTCTCCTCAAGTATAGATATTCTTAAATATAATAACCCAATGATTGACGCGGTGGGATCGGCTGGGATGTCTCCGGGGGTGGTTTATCACACGATCGTGGGGAAGCTGGGGCCCGGCCCGCTCGAGACGAGCACCGACGGAGTCGTTTCGTACAGGAGCGCGCATCTTGAGGGCGCGGCTTCGGAGCTTGTCGTGCCGACGAATCACCTTTGCCAGCAGGATCCGAGGACGATCATCGAGCTCAAACGGATTTTGGCCGAGCATCTGAGCGTTTTCGAGCGTGAAGCGGGGGCGAGGATCGGTCGGTCGCGCCCCGACGCCGCGCCGATCCAAAATATTAAAACATCATTAAATAATGATTCCCCGAGATGAGATCGGCTGAAGCGATCGGCGCGGCGGCGTCGGGGAGGGGAGTCGGGGGCGTGGAGCGCTCGTTGGGCGAGCGGCCGTCGTTCGTCGTGGATCGCTCGTTCTCCGAGGCGGGTGATCGAGCGGGATTGGATCTCCCCCGTTCGCGTTCGCGCCGGCGCGAGCGGGGGTGAGCGGAGCGTTCACGCGCGGGGCGCGACGATCGCGGTCATTCGCTTTCCTTCCATCGACGGGAGTTTCTCGACCTTGGCGACATCTTCAAGCGCCTGCAGCACCTCGTCCATGACTCTGCGGCCTTCATCGATGTGCGCCAGTTCACGGCCGCGGAAGAGGACGTTGACCTGCACTTTGTCTTTGTGTTCAAGGAATTCGCGGGCGCGTTTGACCTTCACCTCGATATCATGGTCGCCGGTTTTGGGGCGAACGCGAATCTCCTTGAGCTGCACCTGATGTTGCTTCTGTTTGGAAGCACGCTTTTTCTGGGAATACTTGAACTTGCCGAAGTCCATAATCTTGCACACGGGGGGTCGCTCGTTGGGAGCCACCTCGACGAGATCGAGGCCCGCCTCGCGAGCCAGTTCCATTGCTTTGCCCGTGGGCAGGGTCCCCACCAAGGTCCCGTCGGCGTTGATGACTTTCACGGGTGAAATGCGAATCTGTTCGTTCACCCTCAAATTGCGCTCGATAGCCAAGCCTCCGAAGCTCTGGGCGTACGAGATCGATCCGATTGGTCGCACGGACGACCCGATCGATCTCCAAGGAATACGGCGACGACGAACCACCCCCGCGGCGGTCGACCGTCTCCGTACCAATCTTGACATATAGTTCGACTTACGAACACTGTCAAGCCCCGCTTCGGCGTCGATTTTTCGATTCTCAGCGCGATTTCGCTCGCGGATCTCTTGCGAGACGGTTTGAGGAACTTGGGATTCGCCGATCGATCCATTTTCCGTTTCGGATTCGACGGTTCGAGCGTTGACGATCGAGCGGTGAATGAGAGCCGGGTCGAGCGTCGCGGCTGATCGCCGGATCGGCCGCCGACCCCTAAAACCGCCGCTCGATTCGGTTGATCTTGCGCTTCCGAGGCCTTAAGGTCGTTCTTATGAGTGGATGAGGCTTCACGACGGAGGGAGACGACGGTGTTAAAGCATATGGTATTTATATCTGTTGTTGCAATCATTCTTGTTCATGCAACGCGTGGTTTCGGCGGCGAGCGTCCGTTCGTGATCGAGGTCGTCGACCGTGCGACGAAGCGGGGCGTTCCGCTTGTCGAGCTGCGCACGGTGAACGAGATACGTTATTTCACCGACAGTAACGGGTTGGCGGCGATCGACGAGCCGGGGCTTTGGGGACGCAAGGTTTATTTCAACATTAAAAGTCATGGTTATGAATTCCCCGCGGACGGTTTCGGCTATCGAGGCGAGTCGTTCGAGATCAAGCCGGGCGGACGCGAGCGGGTCGAGATCGATCGGATCAACATCGCCGAGCGGCTTTATCGCGTGACGGGGCAGGGGATCTATCGCGATACGATCCTCGCGGGCGAGACGGCGCCGATCAAAGAGCCGTTGATCAACGGCGACGTGTTCGGCTCGGACAGCGTGGTGAACGTCGTTTATCGCGGCAAAATACGCTGGTTTTGGGGGGATACGAGCCGGCCTTCGTACCCGCTGGGGAATTTTCACGTTTCGGGGGCGACGTCGCTTTTGCCCAAAGACGGCGGGCTCGACCCCGATCGCGGAATCGACCTGACGTATTTCGTCGACTCCGCGGGGTTCGCCAAAAAGATGGCCGAGATGCCGGGAGACGGTCCGACGTGGATTTTCGGCCTGACGACGATCAAGGACGAATCGGGAAAAGAACGGATGTTTGCGCATTACATGAAGGTTCGCAACGGGCTTGAGATGTATCGCCACGGTCTCGCCGAGTACGACGACGCGATCGACGCGTTTAAAGACGTCGCCGTGCTCGAGACGAAGAACAAGGTCGAGCCGTTCTATCCCGGCGGTCAGACGTTGAATCTTGTGGAAGGCGGAATCGAATACGTATATCACGCCTCGCCGTTTCCACTGACACGGGTGAAGGCGACGGCCGACGACCTGAAAGATCTTTCACATTATGAATCTTACACATGTATGAAATCGGGTTCGAGGATCGGCGGCGAGGAGATTGAACGCGATTCGAGCGGCCGCGCGGTTTTCGGCTGGAAGGCGAACGCTCCGGCTCTCGGGATGGCCGACGAGTCTCGGCTCGTCGAGGCGGGGCGGCTCAAAGAGGACGAGACGCTGCTCGCGCTCCGCGATCCCGAATCGGGGAAGCGTGTGATCGCGCACGGGGG
>JAKBCQ010000173.1 GCA_021807585.1 Planctomycetota bacterium
CGCCGCCAACGCCGCGACTTCTTTCGTCGCCTCGGATCGAAGCGAATCGTCGCGAATCGTCGCGATGATTCCGATCGCGCGCTCGGGCGATCGACCCGCCTCTTCGACGAGGGCGAGTTCGATCCGAGCCGTCTCGGCTGAGACTTGGTCGCCTGCGAGCGCCGGCGCTTCGCCCGGTCGAATCATCTTGAAAAGACTTCTTCGTCCTTTGCTTTTGGGCGGATCGACGAGCGTATGAATCGCGTCCTGACGAGCCATTTCCAGCAGATTGTCCGCCGAAGCGAATTTTCCCTCAAGCAGCGTGACGACCGAGATCGCGCGATAAATCGCGGCGCGATGACCGATCGGCAAGTTTTCCGATATCTCTCGAGCCGTCGTGACGTCTCCGAAACGAGCCGCCGCGAGCGCCAATTCCTTGCGTGTCACAAGCGCCGGCGGCTGGGTATCCTCCTCGTCGATTTTCTTGGCCGCGGCAAGCGCCGCCTTCACCTGATCGCGCCGATCCTCGCGCCGCGCCGTATCGGCGATCATCAGCAACGCCTCGATCCGTTGATCGCTAAACGTCCGACTCGATTCGAATCGGGGAAGACCAATGCTCGCAACCGTTCCCAACGCTTTCGCGTAATCTCCAGTATGCGCCCACGCTACCGCGATTTTTCCCAGCGGCAGTGCGCGGTAATCGGTGTTCATCACCTTGCCGATCAACAGCATCACGCGATTCATCGCCGGAATCACTTCATTGGGATCCTGGTAGCGGATCGATTCGGCGATCAGTCCCAATCCCTCCGCCGCATAAACATGCATCGATTCGTCGTCGGCGAGCAACATCTCGATCGCCTCGAACGCCCCCGTCAGATCCCGCGCCGCGGCGCGAACCCCCGCGTATTCCGCAAGTAAATACCTCTTAAACGAACTTTCGGGCTGCGATCGATATGTCTCCATGGCGAACTTGAGAGATTCGCGGACCGCGGGACGATCCCCCGCGGCGAACTGATCGGCGATGATCGATCGCCACCACTTAATTTGATCAAGCGGTTCGCCGATCTCTCGATTGAGGCGGGCCGCGACCTCGAGCGACGCTCGAGCCCCGGGCCAATCGCCCAGCTTCACCTGCGCGTGGCCGAGTCGCCAGAACGATCTCAGCGTTCGACGATCGCTCTTCCGCGTTTGTTCGAGCCGAGATCGCAAGTGTTCCAAATTCAATCGCCCCGAGTCGATGTCTCCCAAGACGTATTGAACCTGCGCCAGAGCGATCATGTTCAATTCGAGGTCTTCATCGAAATGCGTATGATCAAGCAAATCCGCCACCCGACGCGCGGCGACCCGAGACGCGTCTTCGTCGGCGAGTTGAATCGGAGCGCGAAACGGAGGGTTAAACACCCCCCCCGCGGCGATCGCTCCGCGCCGCGGATTGCGCACCGAAAGACCGATTCCCACCCCAATCGCCACCGTCCCCAAAACGACGATTAAGGCGACCAAACGTCTGATCCAATCACGCTTTATGATGATTCTTCGCACGAACAACTTCCTCGGGGAACGGGACGCGAAACCCTCACGATATTATTCGAGAATCGCGCGACGGTATTTCGTTCAGATCCAGTATATCGGCGATATTCGATCGGAGAAAGGCCTATGATCCCAGCCGCCTCAATCGAATCCATCCAAGAATCGATGATCCTTTGACACAGTAAGGCTACTTGAAGTTCCAAACGTTTCATGGATCAATTCAATCGACCGTTCATCGCCGGTTTCGGCCGAGCGGGTCGGGGGCCGATCCGCCGTCGCGTAATCTCACCGGCGCGTCAATCGATCGATCTTCCGCTTATAACGCGAAAGACGACCTTCCGCACCGCGGTTTTAGAAAAAAAAGCTTTCGCTCCGAGTCGCGATTCTTCGGCTTGTTTAATCGGCATGTGAATGAATCTGTACAGTTTCTCGCTTCGATCCAATCCGGCCGCGTCGCATTCCGAACCCGCGTCCCACGACGACGATTCAATCCTTGGTGCTATCACGAAATCGACGCCTCACCCCTCATGGCGTCGATCGAGCTTCACCGTCATTTTTTCGATGAAACCGCGTTCTCATCCGATTTCGGTTTCTTGAGGAGCGAAGCGAGAACCGGATCGAGGTCGTCGCGAGCCGTCGTCGATCGGAGCAATCCCGCGGGATCGACGACAAAGATCGTGGGGATCGTCGTGATTCCCCAATTCCGCGAGAACTCGCTTTCCCAGCCGTTTCCTTGAAAATACTGCGGCCAGGAGATCTCGTTCCTGGCGACGAACGACTTGAGCTTGGCGAGCCCGCCGCGCCGCGCGGGGAAATCGAGGCTCACGCCGATAAATTCGACCCCTCGGTCGTGATATTTGTGATAAAGATCTTTCATCGCGTTGATTTCGCCGACGCTCGATCCGCTCCATGTCGCCCAGAATTCGATCACCACGATCTTTCCTCGCAAATCCTTCATCGCGATATGTTCGCCCGAGATCGCGTCGTCGAAATCGAGCTCGAACGGCTTGCCGATCGCCTCGGCGCATTTGATCTCGCTCTCCGCCTGAATCCCCGACAACGTCCCGGGAAATCGTTTGACGAATTGCTTGAGAAACGCGATCCGCGGCGCCTGTTTTTGGGTCGCGGCCTTATAAAGATTGTCCTCGATGATCGCAATTCGAGGGTCGCGCGGAGCGAGCTTGAGAAACGCGTCGATCTCGGGAGGGATCATTTCGATCGACATCCCGCCTCGCTTCAAGCGAAACGCCGCTCGATGAAACGCCCCCTCGATCTTCAGCCGATCGTTCTTCGTTCGAGCGGTCATCGCTTCAATCTCTCGCGATATTTGATCAAAATCCATAAATACACTAAACATCGTTTGCCAGCGTTCCGGCAAAAGCGTCGTCAGGGATTGGTGATCGGGATCGGCGCGATACAGTTCCAGGATCAGCGCGGCGCGTTTTCGTTCGGTCGCATCGAGCCGTGCGTAATACCGCTTCTTCTCGCCGTCGTTTTTGAATCCTAAAAGAGGAAACGCGGGAAGCGGATTCGCGTTCAATTCAACGAGAATCGATCCGGAATCGCGGTCGCCTCCCCGCGCAACCGGCGTTTCAAATACATACTTGTCCATATAGGAAGATGAGTTGAATTGAAATTTCCATTGATTTAGTAGCGTTGCGATAACGAGGTCGAGATCGTCGCGTTCCGTCTTTGAATGGAACAAGCCTCGCGAATCGACGACGAAGATCGTGGGGATCGTCGTGATTCCCCAATTCCGCGAGAACTCGCTTTCCCAGCCGTTTCCTTGAAAATACTGCGGCCAGGGGATCTCGTTCCTGGCGACGAACGACTTGAGCTTGGCGAGCCCGCCGCGCCGCGCGGGGAAATCGAGGCTCACGCCGATAAATTCGACCCCTCGGTCGTGATATTTGTGATAAAGATCTTTCATCGCGTTGATCTCGCCGACGCTCGGTCCGCTCCACGTCGCCCAGAATTCGATCACCACGATCTTTCCTCGCAAATCCTTCATCGTGATATGTTTGCCCGAGATCGCGTCGTCGAAATCGAGCTCGAACGGCTTGCCGATCGCCTCGGCGCATTTGATCTCGTTTTCGGCTTGAATCGCGGGCAACGTCCCGGGAAAGCGTTTGACGAATTGCTTGAGAAACGCGATCCGCGGCGGCTGTTTTTGGGTCGCGGCTTCATAAAGATCTTTCTCGATGATCGACCTGCGTGCGTCGCGCGGCGCCGAATTGAGGAATGCGTCGACCTCGGGTGGAATCGTATCGATCGGCTCGGCGCCCCGTTTCAAACGAAACTCGGCTCGATAAAACGCCCCCTCGATCTTCAGACGATCGCTCTTCGTCCGTTCGATTACATCGGCGATCTCCAATATCAGCTTATCCAAATTCATAAAATCATCGAACATCGTTTGCCAGCGCTCGGGCATGAGAGTCGTCAGCGCTTCATGATCGGGATCGACTCGATAGAGTTCGAGAATCCACGCGGCTCGTTGGCGTTCGGTCGCGTCGAGCCGCGCGTAATATTGCTTTTTCTCATCGTCATTTTTGAATCCGAATAGCGGAGGAGCGGGACGAGGATTCGCGTTCAATTCGACGAGAATCGGTCGGCTTTCGCGATCGCCTCCCCACGACGTTCGTGCAACCAAGGCATATGTAATTGTAAGCGATACGATGAGGCCGAATTTCGAGACGTGCCGCATGGCGTCATCCTCATTCTTGAGAGAATGGATCGACCCGGCGCCGACGAACACGAACCAAGCCTAAGAAATTCGCGGAAGCTTTGTCAACCGGCGACCGAGCGAGCGATTCGACGTTTGTGCCGAGCCCGATCGGGAAGCGCATGCTCTTCGCAGGCTCGCATCGGATTCGATTCGACCGTTCCGCGGCGGAATTCACGCCTCGGCGTGTCGATCGCTGATTTTCCCATTCTCGACGGCGTGCCGCGATCTTACAATTCTTTGAGGAGATTGCGAACGATGTCGTTCCACGCACGAATCGATCGAGCGTCCGATCGGAGAATCATGCGATCGCTCGACGATTGTGATCTCGAAGATCAAACGGCGCGTCGATTATGCTCGATCGACGTATCGATTCGATCCGATACTTGTCGTCGATTCTCGACGACCGAGATCGTTTCCGTACGACGGCGCAATACCTCCGAACGGCGAAGCGATCGAACTCAAAACCGAATGGGGCCGCGGAAATGAAGATCGCCTTGCGCAAGCTCGTTTCAGCGGGATATCTCCTCGTGTCGGCGATTCTCGTCGTCAATATCGTTATAACAATTGAAAACATACGTACACTTGATGATAATGAACGCTTATTATTGAGGTGTCGGCAGGTGCAAAACCGGTTGGAGCGCACGCTTTCGACGTTGAAAGACGCCGAAACGGGGCAACGCGGCTATCTTCTCACGGGCGAGGCCGATTATTTGAAGCCGTATCGACGCGCGGTTGAAGGGATCGACGGCAATCTCGCGGGACTCGATCGGATGATCACGATCGACCCCCGAATGGTTGATTCGCTTGCGAAACTGAAGCCGCTGATTGAGAAAAAACTCGCTGAACTTCGCGATTCGATCGCGGTTCGCGATCGTCGGGGTATGAACGCCGCGATCGCGATCGTTCGGTCGAATCAAGGCGAGAACACGATGGATCGGATCCGCAATCTTGTCGCGATGATGCTCGATCGCGAGGCGCGGTTGTTTAGCGAGCGATCCGAGGTGATGCGAGCCGCGGTGAAAAAGACGATTTATACGTTTTCCTTGGTGTCGATCCTGGCGTTGGGTTTATTGATCGCGACATGGCGGATCAACAGCGATCACAACATTGAGATCGATCGCGCCGCCGAGGCGATTCGGCTGAGCGAGGCGTGGCTTTCGACGACGCTGGCGAGCATCGGCGACGGTGTGATCGCGACCGACCCTCAAGGAGTGGTGCGCTTCCTCAACGGCATCGCGGCGTCGCTTACGGGCTGGCCGCGAGAACAAGCCGTCGGCAAGCCGCTCGACGAGGTTTTTCGCATCATCAACGAATCAACCCGCGATTACATTGAAAGCCCCGTCGGTCGGGTGATTTGCGAGGGGCGAATCATCGGGCTGGCGAATCACACGATCCTCGTGGCGCGCGACGGCTCGGAAACCCCGATCGACGATAGCGCCGCGCCGATCCGCGACGAATCGGGCGCGATCACCGGCGTCGTGCTCATCTTTCGCGACGTGATCGAGCGCAAACAAGCCGAGCGCGAACGCGAGCGACTCCTTGCGCTCGAACAGGCCGCACGCGCCGAGGCCGAACGCGCCGGTCGCGCCAAAGATTATTTCCTCGCGGTTCTCAGCCACGAACTCCGAACCCCGCTCACCCCCGTCCTCCTCACCGCGTCGGCTCTGCTTGAAGATCCTCAAACCCCCGATTCAATCCGCTCGGCGCTCGATCTGATCCGCCGCAACGTCGAGGCCGAGGCTCGCCTGATCGACGACCTCCTCGACGTCGGCCGGATCAACCGCGGTATTATTCATCTAAGAAAATGTTCGATTAATGTTCATGAACATTTAAAGCACGTCGTTGATTCTTGCTCGATCGATCTCGCCAAGGGGGGGCTCGCGTGCACGGTCGAGTTGGAATCGAACCGACCGATCATCGAAGCCGACCCCGCTCGCCTTCAGCAGATCTTTCGCAACCTGATTGAAAACGCGCTCAAGTTCACCCCGGGAGGGGGATCGCTCTCGATCCGCGTGCGTGACGACGCTCGAACCGACGGTTCGGAGGCGATTCGGATCGATTTCATCGACACCGGAATCGGAATCGAATCCGAATATCTG
>JAKBCQ010000174.1 GCA_021807585.1 Planctomycetota bacterium
TCTAGACGCTCATTGCCGGCGACGCATCGGGGGAGGGAGGGGCGGATCGACCGAATGGAAGTCTCCTTCCAAAAGCGTCGAATCCGAATTCGCCTCTTGCGATCGAACATAAAAGTGTTCGCCGCGAGATCGATGAATCGCATTCTCGTCCTCAATGGAATAAGCGGACGAGCGGGGAAAAAGCGCGCGCGGATTTTTGAAATCATTCTTCGGGGGCGATTGAGCGACAAGATCACGCGCGACCGCCGCGGTGAATTCGCACGAAATCGGCCGGGATCAGCCTGCACGACGACAAGTCGCGATATGGTGAAGATTTCATGAAGGTATCATGCTTGAATGCGCCGAGCTTCCATTGGATGGGCATTCGCCGGATCGGCGCGCGTCATCGTATTCAAAGAGTTGGATCGGGTCGGCGCGAACAACGATTTAAGGGACGGAGTTTGACGGAGCGGTCCGGGGGGATTGTTCGAGCCGATCGAGGAGCGTGCGGGCGTCGGCGTCGCCGAAAGCGAACGCGCTTTCGAGACACGTTTTGGCGGCCGCGGTGTCGTGACGAGCGAGATGCGTGAGCGCCAGGTTGTACTCGATGATTCCGTGCGTTTTGGGATCCGCCGCGGTTCGCCGGGCGCGTTCGAGATCGGCAATCGCGTTTTCAAGTTGTCCTTCGTGGAAGTGAATCACTCCTCGATTCAACGACGCCTCGGCGAGATTCGGGTTGATTTCCAGGGCTCTGGAATAATCAAAGAGTGCGCGATCGATTGCGCCGAGCGCTTCGTGGGCTTTGGCGCGGTTGTGGTAGCACTCGGCCGAGGGGGAGAGCGCGATGCACGCGCCGAGCGCGGTTACCGAGTCGTGGTAATGGCGCTCGCGATACGCGCAGATCCCCCAATAAAATTGCGGCCAAAATTCCTCGGGCTTGAGATCGACCGATTTTCGAAAGGCCCGCTCGGCTTGGGCGTAATCTCCCGAGCGAAAGTAAGACCCGCCGAGATCGAAGTGTTCCCACGCGGTTTGCGGCGGAGCGGGGGGTTTTTGCCCTTCGGCGGTTTCACCAAGCGCTCGTTGATATTTTTGGATGTCTCGGATCAGCGCGGGGCTCGCGCCGAATTGATCTTTGGCGTCGAGCAGGATCCGCAGTGCGTCGCGGAGGCCCGCGTCGGCGCCTTCGACGCGCCGCGATCGCGCCGCGACGTCGGCCCAGATCGCGGCGAAATCCTGGAAGTCGGTTTGAATCCGCCGCTCCAATTCGGTCCTCAGCGGTTCGCGTGTCAAAGGGGTGAAAAGACCGCGCGACGACCAGATTTCCGCGCCTCGATGAAGCAGCGATTGGAACTCGGCGCTCTCGGGCGCGATCAAGTCGATCCGGAACCGAAGCCGGTCGACGAGCGCGTGCAACCGCTCGGCGGCGCGCTCGCCCGCGACGCGATTTAATCGCCTTCGTATATCTTGTTTTCGCCAATCCTCCTCGGGGAGCATCGCGGTGAGCTCGAGCCCGCGGCGGAGCGCAAGTTCCGCCTCGTCGTACCGATGCGCCCGCAGCTCCTTGCGACTCTCGGCGACCGCGGCGACGATCTCTCGGTTCCACTGCCGATACCGCAGCACGCTCCAGGCGGTCGCCGCGACGATCGCACCGACGACCGTCAGGCGAAGCAGCATCGACGCGATCCCGCCGGGTCGACGAAGCCGTTTCTTCCAGCGCTCGATCACGCTCCGGTTGGCGACTCCTTGTAACGATTGATCACTGAGATGCCTTCTTAAATCTCGAGCGAGTGCGCCCGCGTCGGCGTAACGATCGTCGGGGTTCTCCTCGAGGCACTTGCGGATGATGTCTGAAAGCCCGGTCGAGACCTCGGGATTCTCGCGCCGTAACGACCGCGACGCGGCGCCGCGAACGCTCGGCGAGACGCCCGAGAGCGCCTCGTCAAGGAGAACGCCAAGGCTGAAAATATCGGAGCGACCGTCGACCGCCGCGGTGACGACCTCGTCGCCGCGTTCGAGCGATCGAATCGCCTCGCTTTGCTCGGGAGACATATATCCGATCGTTCCCCCCAATCGTTCGGGGGACGGAAGGCCGCGGCCGATCGGCGCGCGCGCCAGATGAAAATCGAGCAAGAGCGGCCGGCCGTCTCCCGCCAAAAGCACGTTCGAAGGCTTAATATCAAGATGAACTAAGTTGCGATCATGAGCATATTGAAGTGCGTCGGCGAGGCATGCGCCGATCCAGCAGATCGCACGCGTGTACGTTTCGCGCTTGAGGAACGCGCGGAACGGGCCGTCGGCGGCGGTTTCGAGACGGTGAGAAAGCGTGTATCGATCGATCGCCTCAAGCATTCCTCGACCCGAACGGCGCGAGACCGGGATCAGGGACGACGCATCCAAAACGCGTGCGAGCGTCGTCCCTCCCAGATACGGCATCCCCAAAACGCGCAAAAACCGGTCGGGGAACTCTTGCTCGAAATAAAGCGGTACTATGTGCATATGCCGCAATCGGGCCAGGGACAAATGCTCGTCGTGGCCGATCGGCGTCACCTTTAATACGACGGGACGATCCGCGAGCGAAACCTGGCTCGCGAGATACGTTCGCCCCGTCGCTCCCCGGCCGATCTCGGCGTCGAGCCGGAAATCTCCCAGGCGATCGCGCGTTTCCGGGAAGACGACGCTCGGCGGTCCCCGCATAATTCGATCACATTCCAATAACATCACTAATTGATCACGATGCTCGGGGAATCGTGCAAGGATCTCGTCGGTGACGGACGATTCGCCCAGTTCGCGTCGGATGCAGGCTTCTTCATAAATCAATCGGATCGCGTCGTCTTCGCCGAAATCGGGACGGCGCGATAAAAAGTCGTCGGCTCGCGGACATTCGCCGTTCCGCCACGCCTGCGCGAACAGTTCGACCTCGCGCGAAATCGCCGATGTCGTCGTCGGCGCATCCTCATCGAACGAGCGTTTCGCCTGGGGGTTCATCGCCCCTCTCCGTCTCGACCTGAAACGGCGGCGTCGCCGTCGGAACCGGCCGACGCCGCGGCGTAACGACGAGCCAATTCATACAAGATGCGGCGCACGCTTCCTTCATTAAGCCCCGTCCGCGCCGCGATCTCGACGATCGAAAATCCTTGTCGCTTGAATTGAAGCAGTTGATGATGTGTTGGAGGACAAAGCGTAAGCAATTGGTCCCATAATTCATCGCGTTGAGCGATCTCGCTGGCGCGCGGTTGACCCGAAGTCGGCGGATCTTCGGCGCCGCTTTCATCGATCGGCTCTTCGCGCGCCGATCTCTTGCCGTATTTGCGGCAGCGATCGAGGAATCGATTGCGCGCCAGACGAACAAGAAACGCCTGCAGATGCGCCCGATCCTTGAACCGTCGCCCTCCGCCGCGAACTCCCTCCAAAACGTCCGCCCACACCGATTGGACGACGTCCATCGAATCAAATTTGGCGCGCAGCGCGGGTCGAAGCCGTCGTCGTACCAACATTTGAAGATAAGGCCCGTAAATCGCGTGGATCTCTTCGGCGGCGGCCGCGTCTCCGTTGTTGAGTCGATCGAGCAGATTATCAAGAAGCGCCTCGCTCATCGCTCCTCCACGTTCCACACGGGCAAATCGGCGGGAAAGAGCGCTTCGTCGTCGGCCGACCCGACGAGGTGTTCGTCGCCGCGGCGGCGCCGACGCACGGCTTCAAATACCCCCAATGCGACCCCGGATGCGATCACCGTGGGGATCCAATCCATCGGTGTTCCTGAAACCGACGTATGCGATCCCGTCCATTCCAAATCGCCGATAAGTTGATCAATCGCGTCGTCGAACGAATTGAGGTCAAACCGTGCGAATTTCTCCATTAAACCCGCGACCCGAGCCGCGGGAATCGGCTCGTCATCCGCTAAACCCGTCGAGCTTGAACCCGAATCGGGTTCGAGAGTCGAATCGGTCTGACGGCCCCAAATCGACCAGACGCCGAGCGCGTCCGCCCCGGCCGAAGACTTGGCGCGCATGCTCGCGGTCGCGATTTCGTCGGATTTGAGAACGGTCAAGCGAAGCACCGACGGGTCTCCGGGCGATGTCGCGTCCAGACCTTTGGAGCTCGATAGCACACGTGCGGCGAGGCGAGGAAGCGCAACCGAGGCGTATGCGATCTCGTTGACGCCCAACGACGCCGATTCGCTCGCGAATGTGGACGCCGTCGAGCCGTCCGATCGGATCGTCGATTTGAGCACTTGCGCCAACGAAATCGACGCCGATTCGCCCGCTTCGCTCATTCCCAGAGCGTAATCGATCTCGATATTCGCCGACGCCGTCTCGAACGGATCGACCGCCGACAACGGCGAAACGACGTCGTCTTTCTTCGTCGGAGACGATTGATTACTTAAAGATATGCTTGTTGTTTGATCCATGACGTCGGCGGGAGATTGCGCCTTTCCGTCGGTGAGATCGACCGACGGCGTTGACTTGCCGATTTGGGATAAGGCGGTCGGGGCTTGATTGGGCGATCCCATCGGTGATAGGATTCCCGGCGAGACACGTAAGGAGGGGAACGGAGGCGCGGGGCTTTCGCCGCCGCCTCCGCCCGTGCTCAGCAAGCGACGGGGTTCCAGCTCCTCCAGCTCGATTTTTCGGCTCATTTGTCGGCAAACGGGGTATTCGGCGTCGCGACCCATACGGCGCCTCCCTGGATGATCATAGAGAAGTCAAGTTCACAACCGTGATGTCTCGATTACACTATATCCCGACGCGGTCGGTTTTTCCAGAGGGCGTCGGTTGTCTCATCAATCCCGCCGTCGTGATCCTTCCAGCGACCGTGGAAATTGATTGATTATTTATTAATATCATTAAAATAAATGTATCGCTAATCGGCGTATCAAAGTTTCCAAATCCGCTTCCAACACGATCATCAATCGGCGGAGAACTTATCGCATAATCGTCATTTGAATAAACAAAAATACGAATGAGCGGAATCCCCCTGCAAAGAACACCGAGAATGAATCGCCGTCCATTCGCCCAGTGAATTAATATCGATTTCTCCAAATCCGAAACACTCGACTCGAAACTTAATCAATTTTATACAAAGTAACATATGTGTTAAAGTACGCCAGCCGGTCAGGCCCGACATCAAATCCCACGCCCAAGGCTCGACACCGACGCGTCCAGACGCGAGAATCGGGTCGACGCGGTCGGCGCGAGCCCGGTCACACGTCGAGAATCCTCACCCATATACCTGATCGAGGCGGACAATTTCGGTGAACGATCCCCTGGTTGATTCCGTCCTCTCCGAGAAGGCTCGGCCGGAGCTGAAAGGCGATCTGATCGCGCTCGCAACCTGGACCGCGGCGATCGTCGCGTTCTTTTGGGACTCGGTCACATTAAGGAAGGCGCTTTTTTATTTCGACATCACGGAAATCAATTATCCGTATCGCCGGTTTTTCGCGTCCGAACTCGCCGCGGGGCGATTCTCACGCTGGTGCCCGGGGCTTTACTGCGGCCATCCGCTCTTTAGCGAAAGCCAGGCGGGCTATTTCCATCCCCTCAAATATCTACTCTATCCATGGCTCGAAACGTGGCGTGCGTTCAATCTCGATACGATCGGATCGATCTGGTTGACGGGGATCGGAGCGTATTTTTGGCTTCGAAGGCGCGTCGGACCCGCGGGCGCGCTCACCGGAGCGGCGATCCTGGCGCTCTCAGGTTTCACATGGGCTCATTGGTTTCATACGAGCATGATCAACGCGCTCACGAGCGTGCCGATCATCCTCTGGTCGCTCGAAACCGCCTGGGAAAAAGGCTCGACACGTGCGATCGTCGCGGGCGCCTTGGCGCTCGCGTGCGAGGTCTTTGCTGGACACCTCCAAGATGCGCTCCTTTCGGTCGGGCTTGTCGCTCTTTACGCGTCGTACCGCACGCTCGCCGAGCCCACGCTCAAACGCAGGCTCACGGCGATCGGTTGGGCGGGGGCTCTCGTCGCACTCGGCGTTCTCGTCTCGGCGGTTCAGTGGATTCCGTCCAAGGAATTGATCGACCGCTCTCCGCGCGCCAAAGGGCTTTCGTGGGAAGACCTGACGTACGGTTCGTGGAGCCCCGAACTGATCCCCACGCTTGTCGTCCGCGAGGCTTATGGAACCCGCGCACGCGATACCGATTGGCTCGACGGCCATTACCCCTACCACGAAATGGACGCGTATGTCGGGCTTGTCGCTCTCGGCTTGGCTACGCTCGGCGCGGCTCGGCGCGACGACCAAAATCGCGAACCCGAGACCGGCTTCTGGATCCTCCTGGCGTTGTTCTCCCCCTTCCTCATGCTGGGAAAATTTACGTTTTTATTCGATTACATG
>JAKBCQ010000175.1 GCA_021807585.1 Planctomycetota bacterium
AACGCATCATATCGTCGCGCTGGTACTTAAACTGACCGGCGGCGGTTCGATCCCCCCCTTCGGCGTCGAGGCGATACTCGTCACGGGCTTATTTATATTATGTATTATTCATATAAGGTCATTTAGGAAAAATGTCGTCCGTTTGCTGCGGGTCGCGGCGCGGGTGATCCGATTGGTGCTCGTCGAGATTCCCGCGGCGATCGCGGCCTGGCCGGCGCTGCGGACGATCTGGAGCTCGCTTCCGATTCAGATTTTTTGGCTCGCTTTGATGAAACCGGCGTTGATCGTCGCTCCCCTCGCGCCGCTTTTGCGCCGATGGGATTCGCCGCGGCCCCTCAAGATCGAGATTTTCGCCGGGCTTACGCTGATCGTCGCGGTCTTTATCAACACCCGCTTGGGACGCGACATCGAAGAGATCGTCTTCGACTCCGCGGCGCGCGCGTGGCGACGATTCCGTTCGGACCTCATCCCCGGACTGTTGCGGTTCGTCATCGAACTTTTCCAGATCGTCGTCGAGGCGATCGATCGCACCCTCCACACCGTCGACGAATACCTCCGGTTCCGCACCGGTCAATCACGCGCGGCGCTCGTCGCCAAGGCGACCTTCGGCCTCGCGTGGGAGGTCGTCGCATATGTAATTCGCCTGTATGTAAACTTGTTGATTGAACCTCAGATCAACCCGATTAAACATTTTCCTGTCGTTACAGTTTCACATAAAATAATTCTTCCGATGAGCCTGCGGCTGACGCGAGCCGCGGCCGCGCCGCTCAAGCCCGTGCTTGGTCCGGTGTTGGGAAACGCGATCGCGGGGACGACGGTTTTACTTTTGCCCGGCGTGTTCGGGTTTTTGGTTTGGGAGCTCAAGGAGAACTGGCGGCTATACGCGGCGAATCGTCCGCTTTACGTCGTTCCGGTCAGTTTCGGCGGGCACGGCGAAACGACGGCGCGGATGTTTCGACCCGGATTTCATTCGGGGACGATTCCCAAGCTCCTCGCCAAGCTTCGCTCGGCGCTCCGCGACGCGGCGCCCCGCGGCGACGCCTCGGGGCCGGTCGCGAGCCGACGCGCCCACCTCCACGAGGCCGAGATCGCGATCCGTCGGTTCATCGATCGCGATATTCTCGCCCCCGCGATCGCCGCCGGAATCGGACCGATCGCGATCGAATCGATCAAGCTCGCGACCGACCGCGCCGTGATCCGCTTCCAACACCGAATCGATTCGAGCGAATCCGCGATCCTCGACGATCCGCCCGTCGTCGTTTTTGAAGAAATCGCCGGGAAATTACTTGTTCAAGTTCACGGATCTTTATCGGCGAATTCCTCCGCGGAAAGATCCGACGATCTCGGCCGCGCCGTGGTCGACGGATTGATCGCGATGTCCGGCGCCGATCTCGATCGCGGAGCTCTCGAACGATTACTTTCTCCACACGAAGCGATCTATGAAATCGACGAACACGGAGTGACGACGATTGTTGACGACGATCGCGCCTCGACGGCGTTCCGCGCCGTCTGGAGCGGACGCGATCCGGTCGAGCCCGTGCTCGAAACCGGCGCGGTCGCCTCGAACCTGCCGAAGCTCGACCCGCGCCGCTTCGTCGTCGATCGAGAGTCGCTCCTTTGGAACGATTGGGTTGAACGTATGAATTCCTCTATCCAAAATTGATATCTATTATTTGTTTTGATTAAGATTCGTTTGAGTCGGTCGATCGATCGGCCCGCGCGGCGTCCTCGTCGATTGCGATTGTTTAACAAGCGTGTTATGCTGATTTCGTCGAACGACGTTTCGCCTGGGGGCGTTCGCGCTCGCAACGGGGGTGTCGCGCATGCGAAAAGCGTTCAGGTTGCGGTCGCTCCCGCTGATCGCCGTCGCTTGTTTGTTACTCGTCTCGCCGAATCGGAATGGATTCGCGGTCGAACCCGACGCCGCTCGGTTGGAATATTTCGAAAAGAGCGTCCGTCCGCTTCTAATCGCTCGATGTCTGAAGTGTCACGGACCCGAAAAGCAAAAAGGCGGGCTTCGGCTCGATTCGCTCCGATCGATTCTGGCAGGAGGAGGAAACGGTCCCGCGGTCGTCCCAGGTAAGCCCGCCGAAAGCCTGCTCGTCGACGCGATTCGCTACGGCGATGTGGTGCAGATGCCTCCCAAATCGAAGCTCCCCGCCGATGAGATCGCGACACTCGTCAAATGGGTCGAGATCGGCGCTCCTTGGCCCGTCGAGGCCGACAAGGCTTCCGCCGTGAGACCGAAAAGCTCGTTCGACCTCGCCCAACGCGCCAAGCACTGGAGCTTTCAGCCGATCGCCGATCCCCCGCTTCCCGTCGTTCAAAACAGGTCGTGGCCCGAATCGCCGATCGATTGCTTTCTCCTCGCGGCGCTCGAGCGAAAAGGCCTAAAACCCGCGGCCGATTCCGACAAGCGGACGCTTATTCGTCGGGCGACGTTCGACCTGACGGGGCTTCCCCCCTCCCCCGCCGAAATCGAGGCCTTTCTCGCCGACGATTCACCCTCGGCGTACGCCAAAATCGTCGATCGCCTGCTCGCTTCTCCCCGATACGGCGAACGCGAGGCGCGGCTTTGGCTCGATCTCGTCCGTTTTGCTGAAACATACGGTCATGAATTTGATTATGATATCCCAAACGCATTCCGATATCGCGATTACGTGATACGAGCGTTGAACGCCGATCTGCCTTTCGATCGGTTCGTCGTCGAGCACGCGGCGGGGGATCTGATTCAAGAGCCTCGGAGGGATCCAAAAGACGGCGTCGACGAATCGATCGTCGCGACGGGGTTCTTCTTGCTCGGCGAGGGAACGCATTCCCCCGTCGACGTCCGCGACGACGAGATCGCGCGGATGGACAATCAGATCGACGTCTTTTCAAAAACGTTCCTCGGCCTTACCGTGTCGTGTGCGCGGTGTCATGATCATAAGTTTGATCCGATTCGCACCGACGATTACTACGCTTTGAAAGGATATTTACAAAGCTCTCGATATCAACAGGCGTTTATTGATCCTCCCGAGCGGTTCGCGGCGAAGATCGCGGCGCTTCAGGCGATCAAGGATCGCGTACGCCGCGGGCCGGGTTGGGAAGCGATCGCGGTCGATCGCGATCGAATCGCCGATTATCATACGCGATCGCGCAAGCACGAATCGCGTGCGCCGCGGACGAGATCCCCCTCGTCGGCCTCGGCGGGCGATGAAGCCCTTTTTGAAGATTTTTCGGCCGATTCCTGGAACGGTTGGTTCGCGACCGGATACGCGTTCGGCGATCGGCCGACGCGTATCGGAGATTTCGTCGTCGGCGCCGAACCCGCTTTCGTCCCCGCGGGGGTCGCGCATTCGGGGCTCGTCTCGCGCCGACTTCAAGGCGTGCTGCGATCTAAAAGTTTTATCATTGATAAAAAGTATATTCTTTATAAGACGGCGGGGACGAAGGGGCGGATCAACGTCGTCGTCGATTCGTTCGAGAAGATTCGCGATCCGATCTACGGGGCTCTCGCGCTCGACGTTGCACACGGCGACGAATACGTTTGGCGCGCGCAGAACGTTTCGATGTGGATCGGCCATCGAGCTTATATCGAGATCGGCGACGGCGCGACGATCGATTTCACGTCGGGAGCTTCTCGAGTCTTTCCCGGCGACGGCTATCTCGCGGTCGACGAGATTCGCTTCTCGAATCAACAACAGCCGAACGAGGATCTTGTTGATTCCAAGGCGCCGAATACAGACGTCAATGCTCCGCCACGCGATTTGACTCCCGACGCCGCGATCGAGACCGTCGAATCGCTCGTCGAACGAGACGCTCGGGAGATCTTGGCCGCTTTCGATCGCATTCGAACCGATCCGCGCGATCGATCCGCCGAGGCGGTGATTACCCGGGCGATCGCTTGCCGATTCGTGCGATTGAATCCGATCTCGGCGGCCGATCGCGACGAGTACGCGCGCATCGAAGCCGAGATCCCCGAGCCCAGGCTTGCGCAGGCGCTCGTCGACGGAACCGGTCAAGACGAACGTGTTCATATACGTGGAAGTTACAAGACTCTCGGCGAAGTCGTTCCCCGGCGATTTCTCGAGGTGTTGGGCGGAACGGATCAACCTCCGCAACGAACGGGGAGCGGCCGACTCGAACTCGCGCGGCGGCTCGTCGATCCCTCGAATCCGCTTCCGGCGCGGGTGGCCGTCAATCGGATCTGGAAACGGCATTTCGGCGAGGGAATCGTCAAATCGACCGATGATTTCGGCGCGATGGGACGCCCTCCGACGCACCCGGATCTACTCGACAGGCTCGCGACCGACTTCGTCCGCGGCGGTTGGTCGATCAAAAAAATGCATCGCACGATCATGCTTACGCATGCGTATCGGATGTCGTCGGCGCTCGATTTGGAGGCCGAGAAGATCGATCCCGCGAACGAGCTGCTTCATCGCGCCTCCTTGCGCAGGCTCGACGCCGAGGAGGCGCGGGACGCGATCCTCGCGGTTTCGGGACGGCTCGATCCGAAGATGTTCGGGCCGGGAGTTCCGCCCCATCTCACGCCGTTTATGGAGGGGCGAGGTCGACCCGGGAATTCGGGGCCGCTCGACGGCGACGGTCGTCGAAGTATTTATATCAATGTGCGTCGCAATTTCTTGACTCCTTTTTTGCTTGCGTTCGATTATCCGATTCCGTTCACGACGATCGGCCGGCGGAACGTATCGAACGTTCCCGCGCAGCCGCTGACGCTGCTGAACGACCCGTTCGTCGCCGCCATGTCGAGGCTTTGGGCCGAACGATTGCTTTCCTCGGAATCCAAAACCGACGCCGATCGGCTCGGCCTGGCGTACCTTCAGGCGTTCGGCCGCGGTCCGACCGACGCCGAATCGCGTTCGATCCTGGCGTTTTTCGAAGATCGAAAACGAGCGACGAACGAGCGCGACGCGTGGGCCGAGACGTGTCATGTTCTATTTAATATTAAAGAGTTTATTTATATTCCTTGACGTTATGAATCGAGAGGCGTTCACATGCATTGTCGAAGGTTTGGAACGGCGCCGACGACGAGGCGCGAGCTGCTTTCGCGGGCGGCGAACGGCTTCGGCGGCCTGGCGCTTACGGCGCTTTTGAGCGATCGCTCGTTCGCGGCCGACGCTTCGGCTTCGATTTCGCCGCGGAATCGAACCGATCCGCTCGCGCCCCGTGCGGCGCATCATCTCGCGAAGGCGAAGAACGTGATCTTTTTGTTCATGGACGGAGGGCCTTCGCAGCTTGATACGTTTGATCCCAAACCGAGGCTCGACCGCGAGCACGGCAAGCCGATTGGGGTGAAGACGCACCCGACGCAATTCAACAACGTGGGCGCGGTTTTAAAATCGCCCTGGAAATTCCGCCCCCGCGGCGAAAGCGGAGTTCCCGTCAGCGATTTATTTGAACATGTCGGCGGATGCATTGACGATATTTGTGTGATTCGTTCGATGACGTCGAATTTTTCGGAGCACACGAGCGCCAATTATTTTCTGCACACGGGGTCGGGGTTGCAGGGTCGTCCGAGCCAGGGGGCGTGGACGACATACGGATTGGGGAGTGAATCCGCCGATTTGCCGGGTTTCGTCGTTCTCAACGGCGGGCTCATACCCCCGGGCGGAGTCGATTGTTTCGGCGCGGGTTTCCTTCCCGCGTCGTACCAGGGGTCGATTTTCAAATCGGGGGGGGATCCGATCGCGAATCTTAGACCGCGCGACGGCGATTCGACTTTACAGCAACGAGAACTCACGCTGATACGTGATCTTGATCGAATAGGGCTCGATCGTTTCGGCCGGCGCGACGAGCTCGAGGCTTCGATCGCGAATTATGAGCTCGCGTATCGGATGCAATCGGCGGTTCCCGACCTGACCGCGATCGACGGCGAATCGCGCGCCGTGCGGGCTCTTTACGGTCTTGACGAACCGTACAAGCCGACGCAAATCTTCGCCCGTGAGTGTTTAATTGCGCGTCGATTGATCGAGCGCGGCGTACGCTTCGTCGAGGTGCTTTGCCCGAGCGTGGGCGCCGATCGCTGGGATCAGCATTCCGATCTCAAAACGGGGCACGCGAACAACGCCCGCGCCGTCGACAAGCCGATCGCGGGTTTGCTTAAAGATCTGAAGGCGCGTGGATTGTTGGATTCGACTCTTGTGTTCTGGGGAGGCGAATTCGGCCGCACGCCGATGGCTCAGGGAAGCGACGGCCGCGATCACAATCCTTATGGATTCACCGTTTGGCTTGCGGGAGGGGGAGTTAAAGGGGGTTACATTCATGGAGCGACCGACGATTACGGTTACCACGCGGTCGAGAACAAG
>JAKBCQ010000176.1 GCA_021807585.1 Planctomycetota bacterium
TCGATGCGCAAGAGCTGGTTGTATTTGGCGATCCGGTCCGACCGCGACGCGCTTCCGGTCTTGATTTGGCCGGCGTTGGTTGCGACGGCGATGTCGGCGATCGTGCTGTCCTCGGTTTCGCCCGAGCGGTGGCTGATCACCGCGGTGTACTTGTTGCGGATCGCCATTGAAACGGCTTCAAGCGTCTCGGTGAGCGTGCCGATCTGGTTCACCTTCACCAGGATGCTGTTGCCGACGCCCCCTTCGATTCCCTTCTTCAACCGCTCGGTGTTGGTGACGAAGAGATCGTCGCCGACGATCTGGATTTTCGATCCGAGCGTGTCGGTGAGCAATTTCCAACCCGTCCAATCGTCCTCGGCGCAACCGTCTTCGATCGAACAGATCGGATATTGCTTGGCCCAGGATGCGAGCATCTCAACGAGCTGCGCCGGGGTTTTCTTGGGCTGGGGTTCGTTTTCGAGGGTGTAAACGCCGTCTTTGAAGAGTTCGGTCGAGGCGACGTCGAGCGCCAGGAAGACGTCTTTGCCGGCCTTGTAGCCGGTTTTATCGATCGCCTGAAGGATCACCTCGATCGCCTCGGAATTGCTTTTGAGACTGGGTGCGAAGCCTCCCTCGTCGCCGACCGCGGTGTTGAGCCCTTTGGCTTTGAGAACGCCTTTGAGGCTGTGGAAGATCTCGGCGCCGCAGCGGAGCGCCTCGGCGAACGACGCCGCGCCGAGCGGAACGACCATGAACTCCTGGACGTCGACGTTGTTATCGGCGTGTGCGCCTCCGTTTAAGATGTTCATCATTGGAACGGGGAGTACGCGTGCGCCGACCCCGCCGAGGTATCGATAAAGGGGCAAGCCGGCGTGAGTCGCGGCGGCCTTGGCCGCGGCGAGCGAGACGCCGAGGATCGCGTTCGCCCCCAATTTTCCCTTGTTCGGCGTGCCGTCGGCGGCGATCAGCGCCGAATCGAGAACGACCTGATCCGAAGCGTCGCGACCGATCGCGACTTTCGCCAAGATTGTGTTGACATGTTCAACGGCCTTGCGCACGCCTTTGCCGGTGTAGCGCGATTTGTCGCCGTCGCGTAGTTCGACGGCTTCATGCGCTCCGGTGCTTGCGCCCGAGGGAACCGCGGCGCGGCCGATCGTACCGTCGGCGAGCGTGACTTCGACCTCGACGGTGGGGTTGCCTCTGCTGTCCAGGATCTCGCGTCCGTGGACCGCGGCGATCGACGACGATGATTGGCTCATGTTCTGCGATTAGCTCCGTGTTGGGCGGATTCGGCCTCGGCGTAAGCTCGATCGGCTTTCGTCGTCGGGCATGCGGAACGCCTTCCCCGCGTCTCGTTCGGTCTCAATCGTCGCTTTCGTCCGCGATCGGTTGTCGATCGGCTTTGGGACGAAGCGTCGCGGGGGGAATACGCCTGGAATACGGGGGATAACCTCGCGTTCGAGCGAACAAGCTCGACGCGCGTTGAATTAAGCTTCAGGCTCGCTCACATTCCCCTGGAGGCGAGCGGCGAAGGTTCTTTCTTACCAAATACGCGGAGAGAAAGGGAGAGAGTCGAGATTTGAAAAGCGTCTTTACGCTTTCTCGTCGATCTTCAACTTTTGGCGTCGCGCTCGAGACGCGCCGCGCGATCGACGCGTCGGATATTCAACAGATGAGAATTCAAGTTGATAAAGATCAAGGGGGATAAAGATTCAAGCGCGCGGCGGTTCCCGTCCAGAACGACTCTCGGGTTGATCGCTTTGATGGCGGTGTGACGGATTGCGAATTTTGGGAACCGCCGCGCGGTGCGGCCTCACGGCGCCGGTTACGGCCGCGACTCGCGTTGGGACGCGAGCGCGAGGGGCGAAACCCGAACGAAAGACGTTCTCGTCCAGTGCATTCCCGGTCATCGACCGGGTCGCGCCCCGCGCGCTCGAATCGAGCGTCGGCTTGCATCGGCTTGCATCGACCTGTGGGAAAATCGATCGCGATCGTGCGTCCTTTCGTTCGTTCGATCGAGGCCGTTCCGTCTAGGCCATTAGGTTATCGGCGCGGCGGGGCTTCGGCTTGACTCTCGCCGGGGTCGACTTGCGGCGGTCCGATCGTCGTTCGACCGATCACTCCAAAGAGCGCGATCGCCCCGATTCCAACGGCTCGATCCGATCGGTTGAAGACAACAACGGTACGATATATTTTTTGAGGAAACCGGGATTATCGGGACCGATATGTCCTCCCAGGTTCCCCGTCGAGGCCATCTCGGAGCGCCAGCGAACCTGGCGAAGCTTGGCGTACACAGCGGCTCGATCGGGATCGGCCGATTCATCGGGAAGTTGAAAGCTCGTCAAACCCGCGGCGTACGACTTGCGGCGATCGACCGTGCCGAAAACGCGCGTACCGACGCCGAGAATGAAGACGTCATAAGGCGACCAATAAACGTACATTTTGTGTTCAACGGCGCGAAGCGCTCGAGAAAGGTCGTATCGCGACGCGAGCGCCGGAGCGAGCAGAACCGAGGTTTGAACGAAATCGCGAGGGAGCGATTCGAGCGCCTTGACGATCACCGCCGAACCCCCCGATTTGCCGATCAGATGAATCGGCGCGGCGGGATAGCGATCGCGGTATTCAATCGCCTGCGCCGCGACCGCGTCGGCGAAACGGCGATGATTGGCGGTGTCGGTAAGATCGGCGAACCAACGCCCATGTCCATGACACCAATTGATCACGTGCAATTCAAGCGGAGAGTTGATGTCTGCGAGGGCTTTTTTCATGCCGAAGCCGCAAAGATCGAGGCCGCCGACGCCGTCGGCCAGAAGCACCAGCCCCGCGCCGGGAACGACGCGTTCGAGCTCGCGTCTTTCGATCGTCGATCGCCCGGTCGCCGCTTGGCGGATCGCTTTGAGCAACGTCGAGTAGATCATGCCCCTATTGTATCCGCGGCGAGCCTTATGAATAGCTCGACGCGCAAGGCCGATTGAAAGCGGCGATTCGCCCGCATCGAATCAAAATAATTTTATTAATAGACTATATCATTCAATCAGAATAAAATCAACCGACGTCTTGTTTCTTTTGGGAAAGAAAAGGACGGACAAGACGTCGGTCGCGGGTGAGGCGATTGATCGGTCGGGATCAGCTCGGCCTGTGGGGATGGAGAATCGCGCCCGGGAGGAAATGGCCTCCGGGACCTCGGACGAAATAGCCGGGACCGGCCTGAGCCGGGATATCGTTAAAGTTGGTGTTGAACTGAACGTTGGGGTTGCTGTAGAAATCGCTCGAATTGCGGAAGAGGTTGGGATGCACGCTGAACTCGGCGATCGCGTTGAGGATGTTGGCGTAGGCGGTGTTCCAGGCGTTGATGGCCTGGGTGTCGACGACGGCGCCCCCACCGGTCGCGGGAGTTAATTGCGCCTGCATATCGGCGACCTGTTGTTGCGCGTACGGAACAAGTACGGCGTTCGCCAGCGGCGAGAACTTAGGCGCAGCGGCTTGCGAAGGTGTTGGATCCGTGTTCGTCGAGTAATATGTTGTTAGAGCAAAGACAAGTTGTTGATTGAGAGTGGCGATCAAATCGGGGATGGCCCTGGAAGTCGGTGTCGTTCCGACGGTGACGCCGGGAGGTAATGGGACGGGCGTGATCCTGATGTTCGCCCCATAAGGGAACGATCGCGGCGAGACGGGGGTTGTGAGGTTCGCGGTTTGGCCGAGGGCGTTTTGACCGAAGACCTGGAACGCCTGAGAGACGAGTTGCGTCGTTCCCGCCGAGATCGCCAGTCTGGTGTTCAGTTTGTTGACGAACGGCGGGCTCAATTTGAGGCCGTCGGCGCCGTTGGAATGAAAAAGGTTGCGCGGCACGCCCGGCGCGTCGTTCCGCGGAGCGTGAATCTCGGCGTGTCGTTCGATTTGAGCGAGATCATGAGCCATGATCGCGTGAATCGGCATGCCGCTGAGGAGGTCGCGCCGTTCGAGGGTATCGGCGTCGTACCAGGGAACGAAAGAACGCCTTCCGCTTGCCATTCGACCGCTCCTTGGGAAATCCTGGGAAATCCGTGTGGGAATCCATTCTCGAGACGGCCGGGGGACGCGCTTCCAAAGGCGCGGACGATCTCGAATTCCGTGATGTTTCATCGGGCGATTTCGAAGGCCGGCATGACGAATTTCACCCCCCGCTCGGCGCGACGGCGCCGGTTGAATCGGCTGAAAAACCGTCATTATCGCGCCAATCGGCGTCGCCGGAACGAGGAGTTGACGATTCGACGCGTTCTGTATGAATTTGATATGATATATAATTAACAAATCGTATGATTGATTGGCGTTTCTTGTGAGGGGTGTCGACGGCGCCGGCGAGTGGGTCGTGTCGCGTGCGGAGATCGGATTACGAGGGAACGATCACGGAGGCGTACGCGCCGAGTTTTGGAATGGTGTGTTCAACCTCTCGGGATGTAACCCGCGAGTGCGCGCACTGCGCGTCGGTCTTGAGGACGTGTCTGTCTTGAGGACGATCGAGCGTCGGCGGTGCGATCGAGTTGGCCTTTTTTCGAGCGGGTCGAACGTGCTATCAATAAGGTCCGATCGCCGTGCGGCGAAACGAAGGATGCGGCACGAGGGAAGCCAGAGATGACCGAAGCCGCGGCGGCGCCGCCGTCACGCGATCTACCTCCCGTATTGGGGCGGCTGTTGGGGGGCTCGCTGCTTTTAGCGCTGCGCGTACCATTGCAGACGGTTCTGGCTCTTTGGAGCGTCCCACTGATCCTCCGGTCGCTCGGCGAGGATTTAAACGGAGCGTACGTTTTCGCCTGGAGTTTCGGCTTCCTCCAATCACTCCTCGAATTCGGCATGAGTTCGTCGCTCCAGCGGCAGATCTCCGAGGCGTGGACCAAAGGCGATCGCGAAGGGGTCGACCGCGGCGTCGCGTGCGGAATGAATTTCTACGCGGTCGTCTCGATCGTTCAGGCCGCGGTTTTGCTCGCAATCGCGCACGGAGCACTGCCCAATTCGGGATATGTGGGTAAATCTTATAATCTTATCTTAAAGCTGCTTTGGCTACAGGTGTTCACTGCGCCGTTTTATGGGCTTTCGATGGTGGTATCGAGCGTTTTGCAGGCGGCGCGGCGGTACGATTTCATCCCCAGGCTCGAGGTTTTCATCGTCGTTTCGCGGTTCGTGATTTTGGTGGCGGGGCTGCGCGGCGGAGTCGATTTCTTTTTGATCGTCGCGGCTCAAACGGTCGTTCAGATCGGCATGGCGTTGATCCCCTCGATCTACGTGATGACGCGCGACCTCGGCTTCAGGCCGCATTTTCGCGGGGCGAGAAGGTCGGATTACGCGGCGCTATTGCGAACTAGTTTTTATATGTTTTTATTACAATTAAGTGTGGTGTTGGCGACGAGCGTCGACACGACGATTTTGTTTTTCGCGTTGCCCGATCCCGGCCGCGCCACGACGATCTACAACAACGTGAGCAAGGCTTTTGTACATATAAGGCAGACGGGTTGGACGCTGGCGTATCTGGTGCTTCCGGCGGTTGCGAGTTTGGTCGCGGCGCGCGATCACGAAGGGCTCGATCGCGTCAAATACGACGGACCCCGGTTGCACGCGGGGGTGCTGTTTCCGATCGCGCTTTTGGCCTGGCTGTACGCCGAGCCGTTTTTGTGGCTTTGGGTGGGCAAAGAATACGCGTCGTGGGGCTATTTGATGCGGTTGTTCCTGGTGGCGAGCCTTCCGCTCTGGATCGCGGTGCAGGTGCAAGCGGTCATCGGCATGGGGAAGGTTGAGGTCGTGGCGCTGTTGTCGCTCGCGGGATCGCTCGTCAATCTGCCGCTCAGTTACTACCTGACCCGGCGAATCGGCGTCGCGGGGGTGATCTGGGGCACCGTGCTGACGACCTTGTTCGCCAACTGGCTCGCGCCCGGCGTCTATGTGTTCAAAATTTTAAAAATTAACTTACGCACGTATTTTTTTCGGACGTTGGCGGCGCCGCTCGCGGGAGGCTTCGCGCTCGTGCCGGCGAGTTTGGCGATGGGACGGTTCATATCGGCCGATCCGCATGCGGGGGGGACGATCGCTCGGATCGGTCCGCTCCTTTTACATCTCTGCGTGGGTTGCGCCGCTTACCTGATCGGCTACGCGAGCGTCGCCGCGGGACGCGAGGATCTCGTCAAGCTTGCTCGGCGAGTTCGGCTCGCCCGGTTCGTTCCCGCTCCAATCGCCCCCGTCGACGACAAGCCGCGCTAGCCCGACTTTGTAAAAATATATGAATGAAGTATATACATAGTATATCTTATTATGTTTGTATGTCTAATGCATGATTTTTCGGGGTGATCAGAT
>JAKBCQ010000177.1 GCA_021807585.1 Planctomycetota bacterium
GTCGTTAAAGATCGGTCCAATCGATCTCGATCGGGTGGATTCGTCGCAGCGTCGCCATTGTTGGAAACTGACGATGTAAAAAGCCCGAGCGCCGATCAAGACGACGCCGTTCGTCGGACACGAATGAACGACGAAGATCCGGCTGATTTTCAGCCGAAGCCGGCGCCGGCTCGACCAAAAGCTAAAACATCGTCTAAAGTTCAATCGACATTGAAATCTGGTCAATCATCTAACGTTATCGAAGACGCGTCGATTGATTTGAGAAAAGATTCACAATCGGTTCTCAATCCGCGCGAGGTCGCTCGTCCAAACGTGTTGAGAAATATATCAAATGATCCAAATAACAATGGATCGACATCTCGCTCAAATTTGATTCAAAACTCGACGAACGGCGACGATTCCACTCCGTTGATTATTAACGACGACGATGCAAAGACCGATACCGACGCTCCTCCCCCGATTCATGCGATTCCAGCTGGAAATCATGAACTTCCACTGCCGCCCTCCATTGATTTATCGAGTCCGAATATGATTAATTCATCTCAATCTCAGTCGTCACAAACATCACCATCACAATCACTTAAAGATGCAAAGTCACGATCGGCCGTCGAAGATCATTCTCCAATCGTTATTGGCGACTCGCCTTTGATCATCAATGACGATGAACCTATGGCGCCGATCAATTCTTCAAATTCTTCCGTTGAGAATGCGTCGAAACCGACTTCAAATTTGACACCGGACGATTCTTCCAAAAACGTTTCGAATCTTCCGGATGCGGATCGGCCTAAAGATCGCACAATTGACAATTCGACGCCGAAGTTGGAAGATCTTCCTCCATTGAATGCTCAAGTCGATCATGACAAAATCACTAATGAAGGATTGGGATCGACATTTGTTATTCAGCCTTTGCCGGTTCCAGCGGTTACGCCGAATTTGAATTCCGTGAACGGTAACGGGAGTTTGCAAGAGCCGGTGAATGTAAAATCATCCGCTCCTTCGCCTTCGGATTCAATTTTTGAATCGAAATCGTCGTCTACCGATTCGGTGTTGGATTTACCCCCCTTGCCCGGTGAAAATGATCTATTGAATACGTCGCCGACTCGAATCGCCGACGACCGCCCCGAACGAATGAATTCTTCCACCGGGTCCGCCGGTACATTGAATCAAGACGATCCGATTGAACCTGCTCGCGAGGTTGATACGGTTCTTCCTCAAGCTCCGCGGTCGGAATTAATCTCCATGCCGGATCCCGACTCTTATATACCCAAACGTGGATTGAGTGAAGAATCCAAACGTGAGGTTAAGCGAATCGCACAGGCGCAAGAACGGAAGTCGCGATCGGTTCCGACAATTGATTTAAGTCGAGATGAGGCGGCGCCCGGCGATACGACGACTTCGGGTATTGTTTTACCGCGGGCGCCAAGTCCGACCGAGGCTCGTGCGATCAGGCCGATTCCTGTTCCCGAAGAGTTCGTACCGATGGGACCTCGCGATTGGACGCCGAGCCGGAAGGCGTGGTCCGCGGCCGCGACTTGTCATTTGCCTCTTTATTTTCAAGACGCTTCGCTGGAACGATATGGACATAGCGCCGAACAATTCTTTGGACCGGCGGGACGTTATATGTCGTATCCGCTTGACGATCCCAAAGAATCAAATCAACGATCTCAGATCTTGCAACCTTTTATGTCGTTTGGATTGTTTATAACTCAGATCGCGGCTTTACCTTATAACGTGGTTATGGACCCGCCGTGGGAAGCCGAATACGATCTTGGTTATTATCGTCCGGGCGATCGCGTACCCACCGACGTTTACTATCTGCCCGTCACCGGAGTCGGACCTCCATTGCGAGGCGCCAATTACGGCAGGTGACGATCGTCGTCTCGGATTAATCCTGTTGCGTCGTCGTTCGTTCGATGATAATCAATCGAACGAACGAGGCCGCGCTGATGGTCAATTTACCGTGTTTTGATCTGTTTGTTTCAATTGATTTGAATTTATATTCACTTTGCGGCGGGGAGAGAAGCGCCGACTTTCGGAGGAAGATTGGGAGCGACTTCGACGTTTTGATAATCGAGCGGGGATAAATTGTATCTTGGTTCCCAATCGACGCCGCGAAATTTAGTCGTCGAATCGAAGAATTTGGTCGTCGTCGAGGCGACTTTTGGCCATAATCGCATTAATTTATAAGCTTGAAGTGAAGTGGGGAAGATTTCCGCCTTGCTTTGAGGTATGCGAGCCGTCAGATTACGCGTATCGCGTATGACCTGAGCCGACGGGGCGTCGCGTTCCCCCGCCGCTAAAAACAGTGGAATGCGACCCGCGAGCGAAGCCAAGGCGATTTGAATGCGAGATCCGAAGAGATCGGGTCGGGGTGAAATCAACGCCATCGACGCGATATCCGAACCGCGATCGGCGCTCGATACGGCGGCGCCACGAGCCGACGCCCACGCGACCGCGAGGTTACATCCATCTCCAAGAGCGAGTATTCCAAGATTCGCCAGGTTAAGTTCGCCTCGGTTATGTCGATCCAATAAAAAGAGATAAGCGATTTGAAGATCGGAAAGCGCCGATGTCGGTTCTCGTTCTATGAGACCGACCGGTTGACGGAATTCAAAATCGCTTCCTCGTAGATCAACGACCAAAACCGCGTAACCCGATTTTTGCATGCTTTGAGCCAGGCCCCACTCGCTTAGATCTTTGATCGGCGTTTCAAAATCTACTGGTGATTGATTACGTTCATGAATCATGACGACGGGAGACGATTTTGTTCCAAGTTTCGACGGATAATAAGAAAACGATGCTCCGCCGCGCATCTCGCTGGAACGCGCTCGAATCCGAAAATGAAAAGGCGTTCTGGGTAAATTCGCCGATGCGGCGAGTAACGGATCAAAAAAGAGATTGGGATTCGCCTTAAGGTTTTGCGGAGGAATCGTCGGAACGCGAATCACCGTTTTCTTTTTGGCCGCGCCGCCGTGTCCTTTGGCTTTCATATCGCCGCGATCGACTGGATTTCCAATCGCATTTTTTCCCTTACCGTTTTTATCGTTAGGATTAGGATTGTTTTTGGGTTTTTCAACCGGAACTTCATCTTGATAAGTCGCGGCGTTCAATCCCGCTCCCACTCCAACCGTGATCGCCGTGGAGATCAAAATGGTTGACAAATGATAAATCCACAATAATGTGGAATGCGTCATTTTGAAATAGTTTTTCATGATTCAACGCCCTCCGTCGGAATTCCATCTTCATGAACCCGCCGACCGTGTGCGGCTTGAACTTGAAGGTATTTTGACCCGTAGCGTCGCTAAAGCAAATATTGTGCGAACGATCGAGTGCTTAACATTCAGGTTCGGCTTCCTGGGCAATCTGATCCGAATTGATTTTATCATCCTCAATCTGAAATCGCCAAGAACTTGCCGAGTTTGCTACGACGGCGTTTTGATATCGTCGGCCGGGAGCGTTCAATTTTCACGAGCTAACGGCATCACAACATACTGATAGAGATCGTCGGTTTTGAAGACCGCGGGACTTTTGGGATCGATCAGTTCGGCGGTAATCGTCATGGAGTCGTCGAGCGCTTTAAGCGCCTCGAGCAAGTATTTGGGATCAAATCGAATCGTCAATCGAGGTCCATTGTACTGAATGGGCAGTTCAACGTGTGACGATCCAATATCCGCGGCTTGGCTGAAAAGGCGAAGCATCCCCTCGTCAAAATCAAAGTCGACGCCGCGACTATCATCGTTAGTCGCCACTGAGGCTTGTTCCACGGTGTTTTTGAGCACGCCGACCTCAAGAGGAACGCGAATCTCTGCGCCTTTAGGGAAAACATCGCGATATTGTGGAAATCGACCTTCGACGAGTCGGCTGTAAATGACGCTGTTCTCAGTTCTTACAAGAATCGAGGTCGTTCCTTGAATCGCGATATGGACGGGAGGATCGTCGTCGTTCAAGTTGCGATCGATCAGTTTGAGCGACTTTACGGGAACAACGGGTGTTCCCGTGGGAATCGGCGGGTTGTTCTCTCCTTCAGCGGGCGCTAGAGCATATGCCAGGCGTCGACCATCGGTTCCGACCATTGCGATGGATTCGGGTTGGAGTTCAATCAGAACGCCTCCCAGAGCGTATCGCGTGCTTTCAACGTCGGTGGCGAATACAGTGCGCCGAATGATTCGTTTTAAGTTCGCCGCGGTGACGACATGGTATGAGGTCGCGGCAAAATCAGGAACCTCGGGAAACTCGTTGGGGTCGATGCTGGTGAGCTTGAATTCGGAATGAACGCCTCGAATGACGATGTAATCTCCTTCTGTGGCTAGAGATAACTCGTTTTCTTTGATTGTTCGAAGGATCGAGCGCACGGGAACACCGGGTAAGATCACGGCGCCGGGTTCGTCAATTCCCACACCAATCACACGATGGCGAATCCCCAGCTCAAGATCCGTCGCCATCATTGTCGTACCGTGATCCGGGTCGGCGATGAACTTCACGTTCTGCAAAACGGGTTTGGGACTGCGAGCGGGGGCGACCCCGTCGATCATGCTGAACGCCGTGAACAACCCATCGCGATCGCAGAGAACCTTCATTCTATCTCCCCAATGTCGCCGGATTAAACCGGCAAAGTGAACGATTTCAGTCGAGCATTCTGAGCAATCGGCCGCCGTGCGAGGATAAATCAATCGAACCGATTGATCGAGCGTTCGTTGATTTCTTAATTAAAGTGAAATCAATCAACAGAATTAGAAGAATACAGAGCGAGCATCGTTCTGTCGATAACCCCGGCTTGATCGATTTCAGAACGGACTTTAACAGAGGAATTTCACGAAAACAACCGACCGGCGCCGTGTCGACGCCATGTCGATAACACGGTCGACCCGAAGATGCTGAATCGTCAACAGCCGGATCTACAATCTGGAACCAGAGAAATCCGAGTCAATCATCCGCCGGCCTTGAAGATTGAATCGACAGACCGTTCACAATTCCATCAACACGGTGCATAACGATCAAGCGGCCTTCTCAAATCGAGGATCGTAATATCTGTCGATTAGATATACGGATCGAATAACAAGAGATTAGAGATTCGCCGCTTTTTCCAGAACCAGTCGTCGTTGTTCATCGAGCATGTCTTTTAATGTATGTTCAATCGTATAATATGGTTTCCACTTTGTAGTCTCGCGAAATTTAGCGGGATTTGCGATTAAATAAGATGAATCGACCGCTCGAAATCGTGCAGGGTCGACGCGTACCTCGATAGAACGGGTCGCTTGTGAAATCAGAAAATCGAGTGCGTCTTGCAAACGCGTTCCAACGCCTTGTCCGATATTATAAACTTCGCCTGATTTACCCAATTTAGCTAGTAAGTAATATCCTTCAACAATATCGCGAACATCGGTAAAATCGCGAACAATATTGAGATTGCCGACGACGACGGACTCTTTTAGTCCAAGTTCCACTTCAGCGACTTGGCGAGCTAAACCGCCAAGCACGTATTTCTCAGACTGTCTGGGACCAGCATGATTGAATGGACGAGCGATGACGATATCGGCGTTATGGGCTAATACATGCTGAATCGCCAGTAAATCTGCAGCGGCTTTACTAGCGGCGTAGGGATTATTCGGCCTGAGAGGACAATTTTCATCAACGGGGATATATTCCGCGGTGGGATTTCCATAACTGACGCCCGACCCGATGAGCACAATCCGCGGTCGAAGACCGGAAAGTCGAACCCCTTCCAGGAGGTTAAGCGTACCGCCTAAGTTGACGTTCCAGGTCTCAATTGGGAAATCAACACTCGCTTGAGGATTAGGTTGAGCTGCGAGATGATAAACGACTTCAGGTTGTTTGCGGGCGATTAACTCGGCACAAATGGAGGGACCGACCGTGGCGACGTTGAGCGATTCAACACGAGCAAGGGGATTAAGATGATGCAATTGCCGCGACCACGATCCCGAAGTGGACAAACCGACGATCACGTCGCCGGCTTGCAGCAATCGCTCGGTAAGATGCCCACCGACAAAACCGGTTGCGCCGGTGATCAGAACTCGCATATTGATGAACCCTTGCGTCACTCCAAGATTGAATGGAATTCTAACCGACTCGAAGTCGATTCACAATCCGAGATTCATTCCGTGTCTTCTTCGACAAGGAAATCGATTTCATGTGAAAAGTCGTCACCACTTAATCTTGATTTTCAGACTTGGAACCCTCTTTCACTTTAGTTCAGCATCGGTTACCTTGAAACTGATTGTTCCTCGACGAAGATCGCCGCCGATGATCGCGCCATGTTGAGGATGGAAGCGATTAGAAA
>JAKBCQ010000178.1 GCA_021807585.1 Planctomycetota bacterium
ATAATCTATGATTACAAGTGGAATTCTGAATATCAACAAGCCTTTGGGGCCGACTTCGCGGAAAGTCGTCGACCAGGTTTGTCGCGTGTTGGGGACGAAAAAGGTCGGGCACGCGGGGACGCTCGATCCATCGGCTTCGGGGGTTCTGGTCGTCTGTTTCGGCGCGGCGACCCGGCTGATCGAGTACGTGCAGCGGGGTCGCAAAACGTACCGCGCCGTCGTTCGGCTGGGGGTTCGTAGCGATACCGACGACGCGCAGGGGACGATGGAACCGGTCGTCGATTTCGTCGTCCCGACCGATTCGGACGTGCGTGCCGAGGTCGCCGCGAGGATCGGCGAGGTTTTCCAAATTCCGCCCCGCTATTCGGCGATCAAGAAAGACGGGACGAGGGCTTACAAAGCCGCTCGGCGAGGCGAGGAATTCGACCTGGCGCCGCGCAAAGTGTCGATTTATAAAATTGACATACATGAATATAATTGGCCGTTATTGGCGCTTGAGATCGAGTGCGGCGGTGGAACATATATTAGGTCGATCGCTCGAGACTTGGGTGAGTCGCTGGGTTGCGGGGGGATGATCGAGACGCTGGAGCGGACGCGAGTCGGGCCGTTTTCGCTCGACCGCGCCGTGAATCTAAGCGATCTGACCGCTGAGAATTGGAGCGAGCTTTATCTGCCCGCGGGGGTCGCGGTCGCCGAGTTGCCGTGGGTCGAGCTCGACGACGCGAACACGGCGCGGGTGATTCAGGGGAAGGGGGTCGATCTCGCCGAGCGGCGTGATCTGATCGTCGATTCGCAGGGGCTCGGCGACGAGCCGATCGAACTCGCGTTGTTCGACGCGAATGGGAAGCTGATCGCGATCGCCGAGCTCGACCCGGTCGGGCTCACGGCGCGGCCTCGGCGGGTGTTTGCGGCGATGGAAAGGGACGTTCTTGACGACCGCGAGTCGAGTCGTCCGGAGGGGAATCGATCGCGGCTCGATTGACCTCGAAGCGTCATCGCGTCTAGAGTGTTCTTACGTGAACTTTCATTTCGAGACAGGATTAAGAGGGCGATACCCATTTTGACGCGAACGACGACCTCCGAGCGGCTCGACCGTCCCGAACGCGCCGTTCTAGCCGGCGCGATTCTCCCCCACGACGACCATCCGACTGAAGATCCGCTCGACGAGATTCGCGGCCTGGCCGAATCGGCGGGGCTCGTCGTCGTCGGCGAATCGCTCCAAAAGCGTCAAAAGGTCGATACAGCCACATATATTGGATCGGGAAAGGTCGAAGAGCTTAAGCGGCTGGTCGAATCGAGCGACGCCGACCTGGTGATTTTCGACGTCGATCTCGGCCCCGGGCAAACGCGCAATCTTGAGAAGGCGCTCGAGGTGAAGGTGATCGACCGAACCGAGGTGATTTTAGATATATTTGCTTCACGTGCGCGAACACATGAAGCGCAATTGCAGGTGGAGCTGGCTCAGCTCGAATATGCGATGCCGCGGCTGAAGCGGATGTGGACGCACTTGTCTCGGTATAAAGGGGGAGTCGGGGTGCGCGGACCCGGCGAAAAGCAGCTTGAAGAGGACCGTCGGTTGGTGGCGCATCGGATTCAGGAGTTGAAGGCGAAGCTTTCCAAGGTGCAATCGAGGAAAGAGCGCGAGGTCGCGGGACGGGGCGAGGAGCCGACGGTTTCGCTCGTCGGCTACACCAACGCGGGCAAGAGCACGCTGATGAACGCGCTGACGGGGGCGGGAGTTCATGTCGAAGACAAGCTCTTCGCGACTCTCGACACGAGAACGCGGCGATGGCGCTTTAAAGGAGGCGGTTTAGCGCTCTTGTCCGACACCGTCGGCTTCATCCGCAAGCTGCCGCATTCGCTCGTCGCGTCGTTCAAGGCGACGCTCGAGGAGGCTCGACAGTCCGATTTGCTGCTTCATGTCGTCGACGCGTCGAGCCCCGAGGTTGATTCGCAGATCGGCGCGGTGAACGCGGTTCTTGAGGAGCTCGGGCTCTCCGAGCACCCGATGCTGCTCGTGTTCAACAAGATCGATCGGATTCGCGATCGGTCCGATCTCGAGGCGCTGCTGAAAAAATTCGACGGAGCGATCGCGATCGCCGCGGCCAAAACGATCGGTCTGGATCGACTCGAACAGGCGGTGCGCGAGCAGCTCGATGAACGATCGCTCGACGTCGAGGTTGAAACCGCGACCGCCGACGGCGTCGTCTTGTCGTATCTCGCCAGGCACGCGAGGATTCTCGATCGCAAGTATGATGAATCGTCGGATCGCGTTTCGCTCGCGTGCCGATTGCCGCGCCGGCTGCTCGATTTTCTTCATGAACACGGCGCTAAAGTGCGATACCGAGAACGTCTTTATTCGAATACGCTTTGATTGAACCCGGAACCCTCCACGCTAAAGAACGCCGATGATTCATGACGTCTGGTTTTCGATCGTCGGGAGGATTCCGTCGGTTCAATCCGCGCCGGCGCGCCCGGGATCGACGGCTCTGCTCGCGCTCCGGCGGTTTTTCATCGGGTTAACGCTCTCGCCTCCCGAGACCTCGGCGCGTCCCTACGCGCTTTGGGCGATCGCCGCGGGGCTCGGCGCCCTTTTCCTCGTCGCAATCGCGGCGCAAGGCGCGAGGCGAGCCCTCTTCGATCTCTTCGACCTGCCGGGTCACGTTCGCCTCGCCGTCAAAGCGATCGATCGGCTCCGCAACGCATCAAGGCTTGCCGGAATCTGCCTCCTCGCCGCGGTCTTAAGCTGGACAGGTTATCAATTCTTTACATATAAACGTGATAGCGGTTCGGAGGATCTCGCGTTATTGGCGTCGACGCGCGGCGTGGGTTGGTCGCTCGCCGGCGATCACGCTTCATTCGCGGCTTTGACGCCGCTGAGAGACCTCTTCGGCTTGACCGATATGATTCCCTTGGCGCTTTTCCTTTGGCTCGCGTTATCGAAGATCGTGCTCGATCGGTTCGCGGCGACGGCGTTTCTCGAACGTCCCGACGGAAAATTTCCGGCGGCGATCTTATTTTGCTGGGTGAGTCTGTTTTTGGCGGCGCTCTTGCGGTTGATCGGCCTGATCCTCGAAACCTCGGGTCTGCCTCCCGGCGGGGTCGGACCGATCGAGATGTTCGTCATTCCGATCGTCACGTGGCTGGCGGATTCGATCGTCTTGTGCTGGATTATCGTCGAGCTGAGAAACGCGAGCCTGACGCGTGGGGAAGCGTTCTCGTTCGATCCCGTAGGCTGGGTGTCGCTCGCCGCGGGGGGGATGCTCGCGAGTCTGACGCTGATGCCGGCTCGCTATCTTGGAATCGCCGCCGCGTCCGCGGTCGCTTACGTTCCCTGGGTGATTCGGGGAGCGAATCTCGTTTGGTTGCTGGTCGCGGTGCAATCGTTTGGGCTTTTATCGGCGGGGCTGCTGGGCGGGTTGGCGTGGACGCGAGGTTCGGGAAAGCTTGGCCTCCGCGGTTACAGCCGTCTGCTTCGCGCCTCGGGAGGCCGCCTGGTCGCGGTCTTATCGCTTTCGTGCTTGGCGTGCGGCGTGATCGCTTGGATCGCCTACGGCGTGATGTTTTCGCTTCCGCCGCAACCGTGGCTGCTCACCGCGGCCGACGCCTACGCGCATTACGGGACGCTTGTCGTCGGTTTGGCGACCGCGGCGGCGATTATCGAACTCGGCGAATCGAGCCTTCCGCATGCGAAACGCGCGGCGACGGTTCCCGGCGAGCACTCGACATCCTATAATTGAACCGAGAGAGTAAATTCGTTTCATCGATCGATTTTCCGCATGACCCTCGAGCGTCGACGAGTCGGTGTTCCACGGGTTCGAAAGAGTGGTGCGAAGCGGGTTGCCGAGACCGATCGGAATATGAGGATTCGAGGATTTTTTGATTTGATACGAACCTCGTCGTTTTGATCGGGAAATGGACGTCTCGACCGACGCCCGTACTTTGCTTTCGCTCGCGGTCGACCCGCTCGGTCGAAGGGAAGGAAGGCCGCGTCGGCTTGACAATTCCGGCGGTCGGGGGTTGTAATGCAATCGATCGATCACGGTTCGCCGCGGGTCGAAACCCTCCGTCGAAGAGAGCGGGCGTTTTGGTCGCCGAGGCGACGCGCAACGGGGCCCGCGATCGATCTCGTTCGACTCGAACCTCTCCCCCGTGAGATTGACAATTCGGCATCGATGATTTCGCTCGAACGACAAGCGACCGCGTCGCTGCGACGGGCTCATGTCGTTCGCGTCGTCGCGTCCCGGACCTCGTCCGAAAGTACCAGCAGCCGCAGGAGGAGAACGCGTCATGTCGTCTGGAAACGACCTCGTAGCCATGATCGCCGGCCGGCAGAATTTGGCGGATTACCGCAAAATTCACTGGCACGGCGGCTTCGCCGATTATCTCGACATCATTCGCCGCGATCCCAAGGTCACGCGCACCGCTTACCAGCGGGTGTACGATATGATCATGAGCTACGGCACGGAGGAGATCTCGGTCAACAAAGAGAAGCGGATTCGGTTCAAATTCTTCGACGATCCCGACGCCGGCGGGCAAGACGCGATCTTCGGGCTTGATCGCGCGTTGCTCAATTTGGTGAACATCTTTAAAAGCGCAGCGAACCGCTACGGAACCGAACGGCGCGTGCTGCTGTTGCACGGCCCCGTGGGGAGTTCCAAGAGCACGATCACGCGGCTGCTCAAGAAAGGGCTCGAGCGCTACTCGCGGACCGACGACGGCGCGCTCTACACGTTCGGCTGGCTCGAGGACGACGGCGAAACCTACGCCTACTGCCCGATGCACGAGGAGCCCCTGCACCTCATTCCCCACGATTTCCGCGACGACTTTCTGGCGGTTCTCAACACCCAAACGACATCCGATTTCACGATCACGATCGAAGGGGACCTCTGCCCGTTTTGCCGCCAGATGTTCAACGAACGAATGGAACGCCACGAGGGAGATCTCTCCAAAGTCCTCGCCGAGATTCGCGTGCGAAGACAAATGCTTTCGGAACAGGATCGCGTCGGCATCGGCACATTCCAACCCAAGGATGAAAAGAACCAAGACGCCACCGAACTGACCGGGGACATCAATTATCGCAAAATCGCCGAGTACGGCTCGGAAAGCGATCCCCGCGCGTTCAACTTCGACGGCGAATTCAACATCGCCAATCGCGGAGTCATCGAATTCATCGAGGTCCTCAAACTCGACGTCGCCTTCCTGTACGATCTCTTGGGAGCAAGCCAAGAACATAAGATCAAGCCCAAGAAGTTCGCACAAACCGATATCGACGAGGTGATCATCGGTCATACGAACGAACCCGAATATAAGAAACTGCAATCGAACGAGTTCATGGAGGCGCTGCGCGACCGGACGGTCAAGATCGACGTCCCGTACGTCACTCGCCTGATCGACGAGATTCGCATCTACGAGAAGGATTACAACAGCCGGAAAGTCCGCGGCAAGGCGATCGCACCCCACACGCTCGAGATCGCCGCGATGTGGGCGGTGCTCACCCGGCTCGAAGAGCCCAAGAACGCCGGGCTCACGCTCATGCAAAAACTCAAGCTCTACAACGGTAAAACCCTCCCCGGCTTCACCGAGGACAACATCAAAGAACTGCGCGAAGAGGCCGAACGCGAGGGAATGCACGGTATCAGCCCGCGCTACGTTCAGGATAAAATCTCGAACGCGCTCGTGGCGCACGCCGGCGAACGATCGGTCAACCCGTTCATGGTGCTCAACGAACTCGAATCGGGCCTCAAGCATCATTCGTTGATTAACAACGAAGAAGTGCGCAAGCACTACAAACACTTGATCTCCATCGTTAAAGAAGAATACGACGACATCGTCAAGAACGAGGTCCAGCGCGCGATCGCCGCCGACGAAGACGCCCTCACGAGACTTTGCGGCAACTACATCGACAACGTCAAGGCTTACACCCAGCGCGAGAAGGTTAAAAACAAGTTCACAGGTCAAACCGAGGAACCCGACGAACGGCTCATGCGCTCGATCGAGGAGAAGATCGATATCCCCGACAGCCGCAAGGAAGACTTCCGACGCGAAATCATGAACTACATCGGCGCGCTCTCGCTCGACGGCAAAAAGTTCGATTACAAAACCAACGAACGCCTGCAGAAGGCGCTCGAACTCAAGCTCTTCCAGGATCAAAAGGATACGATCAAACTCACGAGCCTCGTCTCCAGCGTCGTCGATAAAGACACGCAAGAAAAAATCGATATCGTCAAAAGCCGGCTCATCCGCAACTACGGCTACGACGAAGAT
>JAKBCQ010000179.1 GCA_021807585.1 Planctomycetota bacterium
TATTGGGCTTCGCGTTCGCTCGGGCCGCGGAGCGTCGAAGCTTAGAGGATCGGTCGGACGACAGTCGTCAAGGACTTGTCGGATCCACGCCTGAGAACGATCGCGTTAACCGCGAAGCGTCATGATCGATCCAAGGAGATCGATCCGTGCTACGACTCGCGGGTCGTTGATCCGCCTCAATCGGCGCCAAGCCGAGCGAGTTGATCAAAGAACCCGCGTTCGCGATCAACCGATCAAAATCGCCAAGAGACGAGGCGGACGATCGATCCGGCCGGCGTGATGAATCGAACGGATCGACGAGACGGGCTCAAAATGGAACCGATCCGTGATCGGTGAACGGTCGGTCTGCGCCGCTTCAACCGCGCAGCTTGTGTAGGAAGATCCAAACGCGGCTCGTGAGTTTTGACGCGCGGGGATCTCTCCCAGGCAGAATCCGCGAATGATCGAGATCGGAGCGGCTTGATGATGGAATTCAACCCGCGTTTGGTTAAGGTGATCGATCGCTTCACCAAGGATCGGCAAACCGAGCGTGGGGCGATCGGGAGCGTGACAGCCGATCGCGTGCGCGGCGCGGGGAATGGAACCGACCCACGCGAGCCCCAACAGGGCCAAGGTTAACGCCCGAATCCAGAAATCGCGGCGATCGTCCATAAGCCAGGAAAATGTGCCCGAAGTCGATCGAACTTCACCGATTCAATTTATGTCGGACGCGGCGACAATGTCAAGCGCCGCGGACGATCTCGGAACCCGCGATCCCGCTCTCGCCGCGTGTTCGCGAACCGCTCCTCGTCGATTCCTGAAGCGGAGTCTTGCGGAAAGGGATCGAGGCATCTATGTTGAATGCGCATGATCGTTCGATCGTGTTTCATCCGCCCACCCCTTTGGGATCGACATTGAGGAAGCGTAATACCATGAAATCATGTGTATTTTGTTGTGTCGTTGCGACTGCGATCGTCTCCATATCGCTCGATTCGCTCGGTTTCGCCGACGACAAGGCCGAGCCCGCGGGGGATCTGAAGGCGATGCAAGGTTCGTGGGAATACACGACGGGGGACGGCGGCAAGGGGACATGGATGTTTGAGAACGACAAGCTCACGCTCACGCTTCCCAGTCGTAAATATGTGATGAAAATCAAGCTTGATGAGAACGCCAAGCCGAACAAGGCGGTCGATTTTTCGATCGAGGAAGGCCCCGACGAATCCGCCGGGAAGAAAACATTGGGCATCTACAAGATCGACGGCGATTCACTGACGATCTGCATCGGGGGCGCCGAGGAAACCGAGCGTCCCGACAAATTCGAGACCGAATTTCCCAAGCGGTTCGTCTTCAAAATGAGTAAGACGAAAAAATCGTAACCCGTTGCGTTTATTCATCTTCATGGCGGCGTGCCGGCCTTCGAACGCGCGAACGGGCGATCGTTCGCCGGCGACGTCGGCGCGTTCCGCCTATGATGAGTGAAGGTTGAAAGAAGTCGCGTCGGCCGGGGGGTCGATCGAGAACTTCCGTTCAGGAGATTGAAGACGATGATTGGAAGCCCCGGGGTCGCCTCTTCGCAACGCGTCATTCGAGTCGGCCACAGCCCCGATTCGGACGACGCGTTCATGTTCTACGCGCTCACTCACGACAAGATCGACACGGGGGATCTCAAATTCGCGCATCAGCTTGAAGACATTGAAACCCTCAATCGAAGGGCGCTCGCGGGCGAGCTTGAGGTTTCGGCGGTTAGCATCCACGCGTTTGCGCATCTTACAGATCGTTATGCATTGCTCGCCTCGGGATGCAGCATGGGGGATCGCTACGGTCCGACTTTGATCAGTCGCGAGCCGTGGACTCTCGACGATCTGGCGGGCAAGACGATCGCGATCCCGGGGACGCTGACGACGGCGTATCTGGCGCTCCAGCTTTGTCTCGGCAAGAACGTTCCCGTTTCGGTGATGCCGTTCGATCAGATCCTTCCCGCGGTCGTCGAGGGGAAGATCGAGGTCGGGCTGATCATTCACGAGGGACAGCTTTATTACGGCGATCGCGGGCTCCACGCCGTCGCCGATCTGGGCAGGTGGTGGTTCGAGACGACGGGCCTGCCGCTTCCGCTCGGCGGGAACGTCGTCCGCAAGGATCTCGGCGACGAACTCATCCAACGGATCGCTCGTTTGTTAAAAGAAAGCATTCAATACGCGCTCGATCATCGCCAAGAGGCGCTCGATTACGCCTTGAATTACGCCCGCGACCTTGATCCCGCGCTCGCCGATCGGTTCGTCGGGATGTATGTTAACGAATGGACTCTTGATTACGGCCCTCGCGGTCGCGACGCCGTCCGGGTACTTCTCGAACGCGCCGCCAAGGCCGGCATCATCCCTCATCCCGTCGAGGTCAAGTTCGTCGGCTAAGCGATCGGGCGATACGGATCGCCTTCGAACGCGAGTTCCGATCGAGGGATTCGTGCTCAAACACCAGCCTCCGCTTGAACTTCGGGACGAAGGCAAAGAATTGGATGAGTGAGCATGTTCCCAAGTTCGATCGAAGCGAGCCCGCGGAACGCGACACGAGAACTTAACGCGGCGTCGCCGCAATCATACCAACCCGACGCGCTAGCGAGGGTCTTCTGTTAATATCATGAAAACTTTCGATTGATCATTTGATTGGACCCTCGCTTGCGCGTTTTGGGGTTGCGCGTTTCCGCGCGGGACGAACAGTAAATCGTTCATTGACAGGAGATTAGATCACAGCTACGTCGGTCATCTCATTGGGCGCCGACGCCGGAAATGCCGTTCGAATACAAGCACGAAGCGCTAGCGAGTGAGTCGTTTTATTTCGAATGTACGCACTCGCTCGCGCTTCGTGCGTGTATTACACATCTATTCACATATGTAGTGTCCATACCGAAGGAAAAGGAAACGCGCAACTCCAACACTTGCGCGTCGGGTTATTATAATCCAAGATCCGTTGTCTCAGAGATGCTCGCAAGGCGCGTAGAAGTTACAGACGAAGACTCCAACTTGCGAAAGAATGCGTCTATCTATTTCTTAACGTTATCTTGATATCGGGTTCTAACGGACCGATTCGGCCTTGATCGAAGGCGGGCGACCGAGGCCGAGGTTATCGTCGAACGGCGAGGAGCGGCGATGAAACGCATTCGAATCGAGGTCGTCGATCGCGAATATGCGGCGGTTTTGGCGTTTAAAACATCCGCGGATCGCTTCGCTATGATCGCCGATTCTTATCGCACCGCTCGAATGCTCGTCAAGAGCGGTGTTCGGCTTCTCCACCCCGACTGGACTGATTCGCAAATCCGATCAGAAACGGCGAGAAGGATGATGAATGGAACAAATTGATTTCTTACGATATACGATTCAGGTCTTGGAGCGGCTTGAAATCATTTAAAAATGATTCGAAACGGATTCCCAACAATCAGCGGGATTGAAACGCGTATCCTTAATGTTGTGTCGAAACCACAATTTGGGAGGGCGAACCTCCTGGTTAGCTATATTATTATGTGTATTATTTTTATCGTTCTCATCGCCGTTTGAGCGGGGATTTTGAGAGGAGGCTCGCAGGCGGGTCCCTCCTCCCGTGCAAAACAATCAAACAAATTAGCATAAAACATGCGCCGATTTGACCGACAATAGGAGGTAGAACCGGGAAAATCACTCAGTGATCGATAAGATGGAGATTCCGGGTAGACCCCAATCGCCTCGGCGACTCGATCGTTCTCACGAAAACTCCCGGATCGACTCGGATGTTCCATTTTAGGGTTCGATATCGTTTCATTTCCGACCGAGCTTGTGATCACAAAACCCCCGCGGTGATCTCGTCGAGAGCCCGCAGGAAGGCGTCGATATCGGACCGAACGCTGAACGCCCCCGGACTGAGCCTGAGCGTGCCGTCGGGAAATGTTCCTAAATTTTTATGAACATACGGAGCGCAGTGCAAACCCGGACGGACCGCGATCTCGAAACTCGTATCGAGGATCGCGCCGATTTCTTGAGGAGGAACGCCCGCGGGCGCGATCAGCGAAAGCGCGCCGACATGGCTGTTCGGATCCCATTTTCCGGCGATCTTCCAGCCGTCGTCGCGTTGATCGTGCGTCCAATCGACGACGTGTTTGAGGAGATCGACCTCGTGCTTGCGTAATACATCGGGACCGCCGCGGGCCTCGACCCATCGGATTCCGGCCGCGAGCCCAGCGACCCCCAAAACGTTAGGCGTCCCCCCCTCGAGTAAATACGGCAACATTTCGGGCTGGGTGGGGCTCGCCGAATCGCCCCCCGTTCCTCCTTCGCGCCACGGCCTCGGATTCGCCCTGGCGCCGACATACAGCGCGCCCGTTCCCGTCGGCCCGTATAACGATTTATGACCTGGAAATGCGAGCATATCGATCGGCGTGGAACGAAGATCGATCGGCACGACCCCCGCGGATTGCGCCGCGTCGACCAGAAAAAGAGCGTTCGCCTCGCGGACGATCGCCGCGATCTCGTCGATCGGTTGCACCGTCCCCAGCACGTTGGCGGCGTGAGTGAGCGCGACGAGCCTCGTTTTTGGCGTGATCGCGGCGCGAATCGCGGCGGGATCGATGTAACCCGCGCTCGAAGCCAGCCGCGTCAGTTTGATCGTCCCCGCGCGGTTGAGCGCCTCGAGCGGCCTGCTGATCGAATTGTGCTCAAGATCCGTTGTGATAACGTGATCACCCTCTTGAATCGTGCCTTTGATCGCGATGTTGAGGGCGTCGGTGCAGTTGAGAGTGAAGATCCAGCGATCGGGGGATTCGCCGCCGAAGAGGCGATTGAGCGCGTGGCGAGCGTCGTCGAGCGTGCGCTCGGATTCGAGCGCCATCCGGTGCCCTGCGCGGCCGGGGTTCGCCAGGGTCGTCCGCGCGAACCGATCGAGCGCTTCGTAGACGGCCTCGGGCTTGGGAAAACTCGTCGCGGCGTTATCCAGATAAATCATGATTCGGTATCCATGAACAATAAATTGTATTCAATAGATTGCGCAATCACTTGTTGATTACGATCGCGCCGTCGGGCTCAATTGCCCAGATAGCGCGAATAGAGGACGCGCGCCTTGGCGACGTCGTTCGTCCCTTTGATGATGGCGCGGCCGTCGGGGAAGACCGTGAATTCGTGGCCGTCGGCGCTGAAGCGGAGCATAAACGCGTTGTGCCGAACCTCGCCCGCGGTTGCGAGCTGCGCCGCGAGGTCGGCGAAATCGAGCGGTTGCGACCGTCGGTGCGCCACCTGCACCGAATTGCGGCCGCAGAGAGTCGTCGTCCTCGATCCCAAATCCCCCTCGAGCCACTCGAACTTGCGGTGTTTGCAGCACGGGCAATCGACCTTTCCCAGCAAACTCGCGATCTTGAGCCTGCGGAACGTCCAATCCCAAATGTCGATTGTAATCATCTCTTTATTTAAAGCGTCGTACGCACCGGTGAGGAGCTTGATCGCCTCGACGGCCTCGAACGATGCGATCACCGCGACCGCGGGCCCCAGAACCCCCGCGGTTTCGCACGTCGCGGTCATTCCGGGAGGGGGAGCGGATTCGACGACACACCGGACGCAGGGGGTGATTCCGGGGCGGATCGTCATCGTTTGCCCCTCGGACCCGATCACCCCGCCGAAGATCCACGGCAGGTTTTGCTTCACCGCGGCGTCGTTGATCAGATAACGCGTCTCGAAATTGTCGGTCCCGTCGAGGATCAAATCAACGTCACGTGTTAATTCAATGATATTGGTGTGATCGATATCGGTGACGACGGGCTCGATCGTGACGGCGCTGTTGATGTTCCTTAGCTTGCGCGCCGCGGCCTCGGCTTTGGGGAGATTGTCCGAAACGTCGCGCTCGTCGAAGAGAACCTGGCGTTGCAGGTTGTGCGTTTCGATGAAATCGCGGTCGACGATCCGTACGAAGCCGACCCCGGCGCGCACCAGGTGATTCGCGAGCACAGTGCCGAGTGCGCCGCAGCCGCAGATCGTCACGCGGCTCGCCATCAGCTTGCGCTGACCTTCCTCGCCAAGCTGGGGGAAGCGAACCTGTCTGCTGTATCGCTCGATCGGGTCGGTTCCCGCGGCGCCGTTCACATTCTCCGCCATCGCAAGCTCCAGTGGCGCGGGAACGTTCTTCGTCCCGCGTCGGTTCGGTTCGTTCGGGTCGATTCCAATGACGCTCGTCTCAACCCCCCGCGACCGCGGGGATGATGCTCACCTCGTCGCGATCGGCGACGGGGGTGTCGAGATCGTCAAGATAGCGAATATCTTCGTTGTTAAC
>JAKBCQ010000180.1 GCA_021807585.1 Planctomycetota bacterium
ATGCGGGAAGAGAAGCTGATGCGAGAGTTCGATCCGATTTCCCCTGCCGATGCCGAAGCTCGCGGTCGCCCATTCGCCCACTCCGTCGATCGTCAAAATCGCGGCCTCGTCGAAGGGGGACGGAAAGAACGCGCTCGCCGCGTGCGATTCATGATGTTCGGCAAAAATGAACCGCTTGCGATACGCTCCGCCAAGTTCGTCGCGCATCAATTTGGGCAAGAAGAGCTTGGTTCGCGTCCAAAGGGGCGCGGCCTTGGCGAAAGAGACGAAACCGCTAGGAGCGTAAGCGAGATACGTTTCGAGAAGCCGCTCGAATTTCGTCAGCGGCTTTTCATAAAACCCGACCCAATCGAGTTCCTCAGCCTTGATCCCCGCCGATTCGAGACACGCCTTGACCGCGTTGCGCGGAAACTCGTAATCGTGCTTTTTGCGGGTGAATCGCTCCTCCTGCGCCGCGGCGACGATCGTTCCGTCGACGATAAGCGCCGCGGCCGAGTCGTGATAATACGCCGAAATACCGAGGATCGCCGTCATATCGTCGTTCGCGGGCGGTGGACGACGCCCGCTCGAATTCCACGGTGAATCATCAAGCACATCGAGCGTCGATAACGAGTGTACCAGCGACTCCGCTCAATCGTAACAGCGATGCAACTCCCGAAGATTGAACGAAAGCCGACCTTCGGCACGATTGTCCCGAACTTCTCGATAAGCATGCGGACAAAAACCGCGACACACGCAAAGGAAATAGGTTAAAATGATCGTGTTCGGTCGGATTCCAATCGACCGCGGGAGAAGATCGGATGGCCAAATACCCGCTCGACAACGTTGAAATTCAAGGCTTCAGGGGCCTGAAGGTTCTTCGTCTTGAAGATCTCGGCCTGATCAACATTCTCGTTGGAGAAAATAACTGCGGGAAAACGAGCGTGCTCGAGGCGCTGTCGATTGTTTGTAACGCTGAAGATCCCAACGAATGGATCAGGATGGCCGGCAGAAGGGATTTCGGTTGGCTCGATGAAACGCGATTAATAACGATCAGATTTGCTTTCTTTAAATCGCAACCCGATTTCCTTTCCGAAGGAATAGAAACTCTCACATGTCGAATGAAATGCGAAGGAAAATATCCGATTCGTTCGCTTCGCGTGGAGTTGAAAGACCTCTTTCGAATTTACGACAAGAAGAATCCGGGTACATTTTACGACGAACCTAAACGACTCGATCCCTTTTCTCCATCGAATGATATTCTCAAAGGCATTGAAATAAAACATTATATTGAAAGTGTAAATAGCACGACGAACGAATCCGAATCCAATCTTAAGCATTCCACCGTACCGACCATAATATGGGATAGAGGATTTATTGACACGATTTCAAATCATGTATATTCTTCGAGTAAATCTGCATCAATTACGCCTGTTTCCCATCATCTGCATCATGTGCAGGTGTACTTTAAATCCATGACGGCTTTCGACGAATCCGTACTACAAACCAAAGATTTATTACAGATATTTGATCCTGATGTTATCGATATCCAGTTGGCGAGTTTTCTCACAAATAGAGCGACTTTATACATCAACCACAAAGAGCTGGGGATCGCTCCGCTCACCGTATTTGGAGACGGCATGCGGAGGGCGGCGTTAATCGCCGGCGCTCTGATTCATCTTCACGGCGGCGGCGTTCTGCTGATCGATGAAATCGAGGCGGGGATACACGTTAAAGCTCTGAAGAAAGTCTTTGCTTGGCTCGTGAACGCCGCTCGCGAATTGAACGTGCAGGTCTTCGTAACGACGCACAGCCTGGAGGCGCTGGACGCGATCGTCGCTACGTCTTCGGATCACCTCGAAGATACCGTCGCGTATCATTTGAGTCCGTCGGCTAACGAGACGCGCGTGAAACGTTATTCGGGAGAACTGCTCAATCGAATCCGAGGCGAGCGCGGCCTCGACGTGAGATAATTCATGAAGAAATACGGGTATATTGTGGCCGAAGGGCCTCACGACGTCGAATTCGTCTCCAAGATCCTCTCCCCTTTTAGATTTAAAACCATTCAATATATCGATGATCTTGATCCGTTTTTTCGCGAACTTATTCCAAGGGTGTTTCCGATTCCTCCACAGGGCGATATATTAAAAAGAATACCTATTCCTCTTTTCATTGAAAACGAAACCCACTCGATCGCGATTCATAGCGCGAACGGCGATTCACGACTGATTGATACGATCGAAGAAAACAACAAACTCCTTGATAAAGATAAAATAACAGGCGTCGGCATTCTGCTCGATTCCGATCAAGTGTTGGATCCTCAGATAAGATACAGTAACATAAAGAAAAGATTGGAGATCAAACAATTCCACCCCGCGGATTCGGCCGGATTAATCACGGACGGACCGCCCAAGTTGGGCGTTTACATGCTTCCCGATCATCAATCTCAAGGAACGCTCGAGGATCTGCTTTTGGAATGCGCCGCAATCGTTTATCCCAATCTCCTCACAAGCGCTCAAACACATATCAAAAATGCGGAAGATGACGGCGCACTTAAAGAACCCGACCTCGAGGATTTTCGCAAACCCTCCGGTCGGAAAAAGGCGGTCGTGGGATCGATCGCGAGCGTCTTGAGGCCGGGAAAGGCCGTTCAAGTTTCCCTTCAACGCGATCGTTGGTTGCGAGACGAAACGCTCGATATTCCACGAGTGAAAGCGTTTCAAAATTTTCTTGTCAACTTATTTGAAATACAATAAAGATAAGAATTGATTATCGACGACTCGGCGGCGCCCTCATTCCGCTAAAGCCGAACCTCGGCGGAAATTCTCCAATTCTCCATCATTCCGCTCGATCGATCGCGTGGTTATCCCCGTCCAATCTTCAATCATTCCATCCCGAGTCGCGGCGTCGCTCAACATCGCGTCGATCAACGGCGCTCCCAGGCCGGCGAGCTGAGCCCGCGGATGCTCGGGCGACGCCTCGGGATCGAACGCGATTTTGATCGTCGTCGAATCGATCCATAAATCATGGCTCTTCCGCAGAATCTGTGGGTGGGAAAACAGAAAACCGGCGTGCTTTCCCGGCTTTTCAAGGAGATTCCAGCGTGTTCGAGGTCGTAGTTTGACGTAACCGAAAACACGGCCTGAATCCGATGCCCTTGCGAGATTGAGTATTTCCGTCCCCTCCTGTCGAGCCTGAGCCGAGCCCGGCCCCAGAAATTGCACCCACAGATTCTGCGGAAAAGCCAAAGAATTATACCTATCATATTCCATAAAATTACATTTTATATGAATAAGAACCAATGAGCGGCCGAGCCGTCCTGAATCCGAGCGCCGGCTGCTTCGCGTCGGCGTACCCGCGCGTTCAAAAACGCACCCGGTCGATCGGCGTTCTCGAGCGGATCGAATCACAAATCATGACAACAAATCGATCATTATATATTAACACAAGATTAATCTTTTAATATTTGATATTATTTATGAACCAAGAATCAGGGCGAGCAAGTGGGCGACGTTTCGATGCGCCTCGACGGGATGTCGGAGTGGAAGTTCGGCGTGCAAGCGATATCGGCTACGCCGCCCGAGGCGCTCGATCTCGATATAGCGACCGTCCTTCAGATCAGTCACGATCCGTTGGACGGCTCGTTCGGTGATGCCGACTCGTTCGGCGATCTCGCGAAGCTTGATCTCGGGATCGCGCGCCAGAACCAGCAAAACGTGGGCGTGATTGCTCAAAAACGTCCACGACGGTTTTCGCGCACCGGATTCGATCGGTTCGGTGGAGATCCGAACGGCGCGTTCGCTTTTCGCCTTGGGTTCGGATCGTTCGAGGTTCGCCTTCGGCGACTTCGTATCAACATGACGAGGCATCTACATTATCTCCCAGCCGCTCTCCGATACCCAAAGAGCCGTCTCCGGTCGGTCGGGATCGAGTGCGAATAAGCGAATCCAACCGTTCTCAACCAGTTGTGAAACTCCGGGCGCCGACCGCACGACTCGCTCGATTTTCTCTCGACTCGCTTCGACGACGACCTGGAGCCTGATCGGCTCGTGAAACCAGCGGCCGTCGACGTCGCGGACCGACTGCAAGGCGAGCCCGGTCCGAAGATCTCCGCCGTTTCCCAGAACCACCCCCAAAGATCCGACACGGTTGTGGATCGCTTTATCACCCGCGCCGAAAGTCGAATTGTCGACCGTCGACGCAAAGTACTGAAGATTAATCCAAGACGCAACGACCACGGGGGCCGAGAGTATCATCGACAAAACCGAATCGTCGTGATCGATCGACGAGTCGTACTCATGAAGAAACACGCGTCCTTTTAGATCGGCGCCCCTCGTTCGCGACCGACGAGCCGCGATAAACGCGGCGTTTCGCGAAAGCCCCCATTCGGGACGAACCTCGGACCAGTCGTTCGCTCGGCGACGCAAGATCCTCTTAAGCACGCCCTCGGGAGCGTGATCGAGCCCGAGCGATCGGGCGCGCTCGACCCGCACTTGCGCCGACGCGTCTTCCAGCTTGGAGATCAGTCGATCGAGTTCGTCGCGACGTTCGGGAGGAACGAGATTCCGATCGAGCGAACGAACGTCGTCGGTCGAAGTGTCGTGAACCGCCGGAACGAAAAGGACGTCGTCGGGGACTAAGAAACCGCGAGCCGAAAGCCCCGAGCGAACTTCCGGATCGTTCAGAATGGCCGCGGCGACGCGAGCGTTGATCGCCCCCCCGTACCCTCCGCACGCCCCGCAGTGAAGACCCGACGCGTGCGGGTTGTTCGTACTGTTACCAACATGTCCACATAAGAGCACAATGCGAGCGAAACGTTCGCCGAAACCGATGTTCTTAAGAATCGACGCGGCGAGATCGAGCCGAGCCTCGCGAGGAATTCCTCGACCCTGATCGTCGGACGCCAAATCGATCGGTTCGGTCTCCTCGGTGCGATCGTCGCCGAACCCGACCGCGGCCGTGTCTTTCACGATCCGCAGGCCGTAAAGAATTCCAAGAATCTCGACGAAAGAAAATAACGACGCCGGAGCGCTCTGGATATGATTAATAATCGAATCCAAAGCTTTCCACGGCGTATTCGCCGAGCCTTCGAGGGAGAAGCTCGGTTTGATCAGAACGGGACAGCGAGACGTCGCGTCCGATTCGGTCTTTAAACCGAGGGGGACGCCGAAAAATCCGGCGAATCCAAGAGTTTCCACGTCTTCATTGCGGATTTCGAGCGCTCGTCGCAACGGTTCGGAGCGGACGTCGATGCAAAAAACCGCCTGAACTTCGGGCCTTTCACGACGAGTCGCCGCGGCGGGGGGTCCGAACTCGCCGATCAATCGCCGCATGAAACCGTCTTCAAGAGCGTTTTGAAAAACGAACCGCGTCGATTCGTCTTCCACCACTCGCTCCCCCGCGCCGAGATCGTCGTCGCGATCCGCCCCCAAGACGCCGCGCGAGAGGGATCTCCGCTTAATTGCGATCGCCTCGCCGTTCGACCGCGACGCGAGCTCGTTCACGGAGACGTCCATGCATAAACGGATCGCGAGCAGATCCAGAACCTCGCCGGGGTCGCGCGGGTCGTTCTCCCAGGCTATTCGACGAAAGTAAGAAGCCCAGCCGTAAACTCCGCCGATCAAGTGATACAGATAAGCGTCGAGATTCGGATCGCGTGAACCGAGCGATTTGAGCGTGGAATCGATCGCGAAATCGGGACTTTCGGGAAGGCTCTCGACGAGCGATCGGAATCCGCGCAACCCCGAGATTTCGAGCGATCGATCGATCGTCGCCGATTCACGCCACGATGTGAACAAGCGAGTACAGCCGTTGAACCTCCAATATCGACCGCCTTTGGACGCGTGAACCGAACACCATCGCGAAGCCGATCGGATCAGCGTATCGTTCCAGTTTGTATCATATTTCAGGTCGAACTCTTCGGCGAACGTTAGACGCGTTTTTTTCTCGCGGACGGGCGCGGGAGATTCCCCTTTGAGGATCCTCTCGAGCTCGAGCGCGTCGCGCCCGGCTCGACGAGCCGCCGACACGAGTTCGGCGGCTCCGAACGCCCCCTCGGCCATTCGCTCGCGATAATAAGAAATCCGCGGCGGCAAGTCGGCGTCGAGCCCGTCGGCGACGATCCGAGCCGCCGAGTCGATCGGACGCGCGGCGAAACCCATAAAAGGGTTCACAGCCACATAGTTCCTCAAATCCCACACGGGAGGAACGCGTAAACATACGCGTACAACCTCTTGCCGCCACGATTCGACCGTCGTCGAGTGATACCAGGGA
>JAKBCQ010000181.1 GCA_021807585.1 Planctomycetota bacterium
TTTAAATCGCAACCAGATCAATATACAAAATAGTGTGAACATAAAACTTTGTATTGCACCGGTCTCGACGTCGAGCCCGAGATTTCCGAGGATGAGGAGCTCGATAAAGCCTTGGCATGTGTGTAAGATTCCGCGATGAATGTGCGTTAATATGAACGATAAATCCCCTTTCGGTTCAAGAAATCCTTGACGATTCGCCGCGACGATCGCGATCGTACCCGCGACGAGAATCGACGCGGCGAGCATCAAAACCGCCGCGCGACGCGTTTTCGGTTCGTCGTCACGAAACCGGAGGTATGCGAAGCCGACGGGTCCCGCGATATACCCTCCCGACCAAAACAACGGCGATCCGCACGCGCACGCCGCCGCGATCGCCGCGAACGCGTTCGACCCTCCTAATTTCCAAGTTTGTAACGATATAAGCATAAAAACAATCAACAATCCCGCCCAAAGAGCCTGGCCCGCCGAGAACCAGACGACCGCGGCTTCGAGGTTCGTCGAAAACGCGATCGCCGCGCACGCCGCCAATCCCAAACCGTCCGATCCCGTCTCACGGGCGATGAACCGGCGCGTCGCTAGCGAAACAGCGGCGGCGAGCGTGAACGAGCAGATCGCGAAGGTCGTCGCCAAATTCGCAAGGCTTCCACTCATCTGAACAAGTAAGTAAAATACGATTCGGAATAGCGGAACGACGTGCGCATTATGCGGAGTGAAGAGGTGTTTCGACAGGTCGGTTAGCGTTCTCGATCGCGCCAGATAAACGAAATCATCGCCTGAAAGTCGATACGTCGCGAGCTCATCCCAATACAGCCAGGCGGGCGCGGCGGCGATCAAAACCGCGAGCATGCTCGACACGGGAGGCGGGAGGGTTCGATTGAGAACCGACTGTCGGGTCGAACTTCGATGCGGCGGATCGGCGACGTTCTTCGCGGTCGGTTTCATGAACGTTACGCCGATACGATCGTGATCGAACAATGTGGAAGCGGCCGAGAGATCAAAAGAATAGCGAATCGGCAAGTAAGTTCATTTTTTGATCGGGATATCCAGGTATTTGGCGTGGAACGCGATCGCCTCGCGAACGTGTTCGTCCCAATAGCCCCATTCGTGCCCGCCGGGAAATTCGGCGTATTCATGAATGATTCCAAGCTTGTTAAGATGTTCGTGAAAGGCGCGATTCTGCGCGAGGAGGAAATCGTCGCGACCGCAATCGAGCCTCAGCGCGGGGATGATTCCGTGATCGGTCTTTTCGACGATCGCGAACGGGTCTTCGGGTCCTCCCGCGGGAGATTTGCCGAAGATCCGCGCGAATTCGGGTTCGAGCCCGCCGCCGCCCGGCCGAGGACGAAGAAATCCGACCGCTCCCGAATGAGAATTCGCGCTCGCAAACAGATTGGGATGTTTAAGAGCCACCTTGATCGCGCCGTATCCTCCCATCGAGAGCCCGCCGATCGCGCGGCCCGATTTCTCGGCCTTGACCGGAAACGTCCGGTCGATCAGCCCGACGACATCGTGGATGAGATCGTCTTCATATGCGAAACCCTCGGCCGCGTTCGTGTAAAACCCCCGGCCGCCGTCGGGCATCACGACGACGAGCGGAAGTCCCGAGACATACCGCTCAATGCTCGTCCTGCGCATCCAGATCGAGTGATCGTCGGAAAGCCCGTGAAGCAGATAAAACGCGCGGTACGGCCGCGGCGTTTCGGGATCGTCGGGGAAGACGACGTTCATCGAAGACGCTTTACGTAACGATCGACTGAAATATTGAATCGTCGCAAACGCCATCGGGAGCGACCTTTCAAGGAAAGCGGGTTCGGTGAGGATCACGTTCGAAGCGAGGGGGGCGTGCGATCGCGACGCTTATTTAATTTTCGATCCAGCAAGGCATTCGGGATCGGCGACCGTCAGGAGGATCACCTTTTCGTTCGAAGTCGCCGCGAGGAGCATTCCGTTCGAGGTTTCACCGCGAAGCATCGCGGGGGCGAGGTTGTTGACGACGACGATGAGCTTTCCCGTAAGATCTTCCGGGGTGTAATGCGCGCGGATCCCCGCGACGATCTGTTTTTGAACGTCGCCGAGATCGACCTGTAGCAACATCAACTTATCGGCGTTGGGATGCGGGCGAGCCTCGATCACCCGCGCGACCCGCAAATCGAGCTTGGCGAAATCGTCGTAACCGATCGTCTCCGACATAAATACGAACCCCTGAATTTGAGGAATTTCGCCGCGTCGATAACTGAATCGACGCGATTGGGAGATCGTAGCGGATCGGCGCGGCGTTCGTCAACGCCTTGAGTGTGCGTGTGTTTACGAGGTAAATCGATTTCGGAGGGTGAGTTTCATTCGTCATGCGACGACCGGGGCGGATGTGCGAGCCGTTGTGGATTTGTGTGATCGATCACGAGGGAGAGCGCGTTTGGGATCGCGAAGCCCATTTATGGAGGGGTAAACCGCATTTGGCGGAACTTATCCGCATCATGAAGAAAAATTCGTGCGATAACGAGTTCGGTAATCCAGAGGAATGAAGTGAGAATCGCGATCAGGAATAAGTCGAGCAAAACGCCGGGATATACGCTCAGAACAACGACCGCGAAACTCAAAATCGCCGCGGTCACAAGAAAGATTTCCCTATTAATGAATCCTATGTGTATCCTGATAAAAATCGGACGGCCGATCCTTCGAGATACGATACGCTCCGCTCACTCCCTTTTATGAAAATGATTATTGAACTCCGGGATCGTCGAAACGCCGATTGTCGCGCATGACGGATCAAAACGGAACAATACATTGTAATATAATTGGATCGTCAACTGAGTGCGTCGACCGGCTTCGGTCGGGCAAGGCGTCGGCGTCGCGTTTATTCGACGGTTTTGGCTTGCGGATCTTGCTTACGGCTCGTGAACGGCTTTGAGACGAGAGCGAAACCGCCCTGAACGATCCCGCGGATCACGGCCCAGGCGATCACGAACGGAGTTTGAGGATGTTTGAGGATCGTCGGCGTGTTTTTTTCAAACACGAAATGGCCTGTAAACATAAATGCATACGCAAGAACCACGAGCGCGGCCGACCAAAGCGGACGGAAGGGGACGATCAGGACCGCCGCGGCGACGAGGGGCCAGCCGACGCCGACGTGCAAGACGTGGTTGACGGGGTGACTGTGATCGCGGCGGTATTTGGCGACGAATCGATCGAGCCGACTCGCCGCGACGTCTTCGGTCGCGGTCGACATGTGCGAGATCTCCTCTTTAAGGATTGGTTCAAAGGCCGCCGCCGGCGGCCGCGGGCTTGATTCCGCGGTGAACCTTGGGATCCTCGTAAGTATCCATCTTTTTATGAACAATCTGACCGTAATACTTGTTGAAGTCGAAATGGGGGGAATTGTCTTCGTCGTGACACCGCAGGCAAAAGCGAGTTTGATCGGGGTTCTCGACGGGTTTCGACAGATATTTGCGCAAGGAAACGTCGTCGGGCGCCTCGACGTGGCGCGACGCGGGTCCGTGGCAATTCTCGCACTGATTTCCCTTGAGCAAGGGGGTGGTCGTTTCCGATCGCCATCCCGAGATATATTCAAACCCGGTGGTGTGGCAGGTGACGCAATCCGCGTCGAATTCGAGGTTCTTGCGAATTTTATCGGATTTGAGCGCGGTATACGCCGCGGCGTGTTTGGTTTGCGCCCAGCGGGCGTGCGTATTGGGGTGGCAGTTCTTGCACGTATCGGCGCCGACGAACGTCGCTCCGGGCGCCCCCTCGGCGCGGGCGATCTTGGGGAAATCCTCGACGAATCCAATCTCGCGCATCTGGGCGCGGTAATCTTCGATCAATTGTCGAACGGGTTCGGCGAACTTGTATTTTTTATTGAGCGCAATTCGCATGTAACGATATTTTTGATCGGGGTCGTCGAACAAGCCGACGACGCCGACGTATTTGCCGCGTTTACCCGTTCGGATCAGCATCGTTCCGCCGTCGTTGAGCATTTCCGGTTCGGCGTCGGGATCGGCGTAAACCGAAGTCCCCAGCACGATGTCGAATCCTGGATTGGCGCGAGCGAGCGTCTTGGCCCATTGAGGCTTGCCGGGAACAAGGAGGATCTGCACGTCGGTATCGCTCTCCAGATCGGCGAGCGTCTCGGCGAGCGATTCTTTGAACGGCTTGGCGTCGAGCCAATCCGAGGCGTCGGCGAGGGGCTTGAGTTCGGCGGGATCGAGGACCGACGTCACGCCGATGCGAACCCGGCCGATCCGCAGCCGAACCGAGGGTTTGATCGGGGCGTCGTCACCCGTTTGATCTTTCACAGAAACATTACACGATACGATCTTCGTCGGAGTTTCGTCGAGGTTTTTGAAATGGCCGACGACCTCGCCGACTCCGAGTTTGAGATCCTCGGCCGAGAGTCCGATCGCCGAATAACGCATGAGAGCGAGCGATTTGAGCGCCGTGTCGAAGCGAGCGAGCGATTGTTTCAGACCTCCGCGAGCCGCGGCGGGATCTTTCACAAGAGCGCCGAGATCGACGAGCGCGATCGGCGCTTTGCGCGCCGACAATTTGTCGATCAAATCGAGCCGTCGCGCCAGCCCTCCCATTTGCCCGTCGGTGCATCCGCACGGTTCGAGATAGCCCTCGAGCTCGCCCGAGAGGACGATCAGCAGCTCGGGATCGGGCCATTTGGCGATCGGATCGTCGGGGTTTGTCGCCGCGCCGGGCGTCTGTTTGGGATCGGCTTGCTTGGGAGTCTCGGATTCGGCAAGTACGGGTTTGACGACGGGCTCGGGTTCTCGATCTTGAGCCCGCTTCGTCTCGCAACCGACGAACGCCAAAACCGCGACGGTCAATCCGACCGCCGTCATCGACCAAATCGGCTTATGGGACATCGTTATCCTCGCCCCGCGTGACGTCCGTCGCCTTGCGGACGCTTCCTAAAGATCGCCATCCTGATCGGCTCGACGCGATCGGTCAAGCCGTAGTCGCCAAAGCGATTTCATCACGTCGTTTCTCGTTCGCTTCATCGTCGCGCCCCAAGATCGGTTTCGTCAAGGGGGGACGCGATCAATCAACCGAACGAAGAACCGAGTCTTGAAACTTTTGTATTTAACATGTTATTGTATGATATTGTAATATAGATATTGATATCTATGATTTTGGTCTCGGCCGCGCGGACCGCCGAATCGGCGAGAACCGTAGCTCAAAACGCGACCTCTCGGCGACGATTCGGCGGGGTCGTCGGTTCGTCGGCCCCCCTTGGGCGGTTGCGAGATCAGAGAAACTCGCGGAATTTGACGGGAGCGACCGGGTCTTCGATCGCGGCGAGATCGAAGGATTGATTGGACACATTTTCATCGAACGCGAGATCGTCGACCGGGATCGGAGTGCGCAGGTTTTTGGCCTCGAGCGACAGGAGGCCGCGTCGCGCGGCGCACGTGAGACAGAGTTTTTCCTCGGCGCGCGCGACGACGATCTCGCCGTCGCGGAGGCGGTGATGCCACGATTCGCCGGGCGCCATCATGTAACAAAATTCACGCGACGCGTCGGTTTTTTGGCCGACTTTCCATCCGGGCTCGTGGATGAACAGACGCGGCGTTCGTTGCGCCTGGTCGTCGAGATCAGCGGTCGAGGCGGGGGATTCGCGGTCGTCGTTGCTCGGTTCACGAATCATCGTTTGGTTCTCCCGGATTGTGCCGAGGTCGGTCGCGGATCGTCGGTCGTTCGACCCGCGCGCGGCGTCTTGACCGATTCGCCTCGTTTGACGCTTGGCGGATGAATTCCGCAGGCCAGGTCGGTGCAAGGGACGTCGCGCGGTCTCGTGGCCGCAATCCAATTATAAACCCGCCGACCGATCGGGGCCACTCCGGGGACGAATCGAAGTATACTTAGAGGCGAAGTGAGCGGGGTCCAGGCGAGCAGGAGCATCACGGCGTCGTATCCGGCGAACACACGGCCGTCGCGCCCGACGACGTGCATCGCAGCCATGCACGCCTCCCTGGACAACCGGGGGTGAATCGAAGCGACTTCGACCGACGTCAGATCGACGGGTTCGATCACGTGATCGGGATCGGCGGCGCAAACGAGCGCCATCGTCGCGCGGCACCGCGGGCAGGCGCCGTCGTAAAGCACTTTTCCCGCGGGTTGATCGCGTCCCGTCGCCAAGCTGCGGAGCCACGAGCCCGATACGAAGGCGAGGTTCGCCGCCAGCATCGTGAGCGCGAATTCGGTGAGGCTGAGCGTCAGATCGATGCCGACGTGC
>JAKBCQ010000182.1 GCA_021807585.1 Planctomycetota bacterium
CCGAGCCTGGGGCTGAAGGCGTAATCGAGCCGTTCTTCAAGGCGATCGTCGATGTAATTGATCCGGTCCCACACCGATCCCAACGAAAGCCCCGAATGCATCACCTGAATACGGAGGTGATCCTCCTCGTTGATCATCACCGAGACGTCCTCGGTGGGACTGAACGCGACCCCTCTCGGACCCTCGGCGTCTCGGAGTTCGCGAGAGATTAACTGACGTTCAAACAAGAATTGGCGATCCAGGGTTGATAAATTATTGACATCTTGAACGAAGAGTTCGATCCGTCCCTGTTCGATCGAAGCCGCGACGGCGGCTTCGATCTCGTTCTTTTCCCGTCTCCCGGCGCGGTTGGTGAAGGGGAAATCGGCGAGGTTTCGCGCCAGGCGAATGCGTGAGCACATCACGATATCGCTTTCGGGACCGGTACCGCGAAGCCATTCGCCCGAAGTCCGCGTTAGGTCGTCGATGTTCATCGGTCGTCCTCCGCCGAGCGGAGACGATCGCGCAGCCGCGCGGCCTCCTCGAAATCCTCGTTCTCGATCGCGTCGCGAAGCCGTGCGCGCAATTTCAAGCGATCGAGCCCAGCCGCCGCCGCCGCCCGCCGCGCCGGAATCTTGCCCACATGACGCGAAGCGCCTTGAACCCGGCGGACGATCGGCGTCAGACCGTGATCAAACATCGCGTAATCGTTGGGACAGCCCAGCCGCCCTTGGCCGCGAAAATCCATGAATTTCAGTCCACATAAAGGGCAGAAGCGACGAGACAACTCGCCGACCATCTCTCCAACATGTGCTAATATAAAACTTTGTAAGATTCCTTCGAGGCCGAACATCGGAGGATCGTCGAGCGAATCGTAGCCCGCCTCGCGTGCGCACCGCGCGCACAGGTGCATCTCGCGGCGCTTGCCGTTGAGCTCCTCGGTCACGTGGACCGTCGCTTCTCGCTTACAGTTTTGGCACGTCATGACGGCGCGGTCCGGCGGGCCGATTGTTCTTGCTCGATCGTCTTGATCTGATCGCGAAGTTTCGCCGCGGCTTCGTAATCCTCGGCCGCGACCGCGCGATTCAGATCGTTACGCAACTGAATCAACGCCGTCTGCTGTTCGGTGTTCCGCGGCGCACGCTTGGGAGTCTTCCCCGCATGACGCGTGTCTTCATGAATACTCTCTAATAATGGCATAAGTTCATCTCGAAACACCTCGTAGTCGTAGGGACAGCCCAGCCGGCCGGTATTACGAAACTCGAGGAACGAGATGTTGCAGATCGGGCAGACGCGACGATCCGCCGCCGACGGCTCGGTCTTCAACGCTCCCCCAATCGCCGTCGAATCCTTTGCAAGTTTGCCCGTGAACTGCTGTTCGGCTTGTTCCTCGGCGCTCGGCGCAAGGTGCCTTCGAGCGTGCTCCTCGCAAAAGTGATATTCGAGAGGTTTGCCGTGTTCGATATCGGTTATGTGAAACGTCGCCGGCTTGGCGCATTTTTGACATTTCAGTTTCATCACCATCCTCCTCCGGTTCCGAGGCGGACGCGCGCCGCGACGCCCCGGGGAACGCCGTCCCGCGACCAATCGCGGCGATCGACTGCCACGTTCCAAGGGGATTGTGAACCCGCGAATTTTTATTGTAGTGACGCCTCATCCACTGTCAAGAAATCGCTGATTTTCGCGGCTCAAACCCCGTCTCAACCGCGACGACCCGAAACCCTCCTCGCGACCCGAGCCGTCCACTTCGTGCGATCAATCCCGGCCGCGGCTTGTCCCGATCAATCGTCAACCGCTACGATTGTTCGATATCACGACTTCGACATTGTACATGAAAGTCACCCCGCTGGAACGGCCTCGCTTATGTCCACGCACAAACCGTCTTTCGCGGCCTTCGACGCGCAAGCCAAAATCGCGCCCCGCGCGCTCGTTTACCGCACGCTTTCGGGAGACGGCCTCACTCCCGTTTCGGCGTTTCATCGAATCGCCACGCCGTCCGCGTCGTTCCTCTTCGAAAGCGTGATCGGCGGCGAAAAGGTCGGACGGTACAGCTTCGTCGGCGCCGACCCGTTCCTTCGGTTCGAAGCCCGCGGCGATTCGATCACCGTCGCCCCATACGATAATTCCAAGCCCACGCGAACCTTCCAAAACGAGGATCCGCTCTCCGAGCTTCAAAAGCTACTCGATCGCCACCGATCGGCGCAAACACCCAACCTGCCAAGGTTCGCCGGAGGAGGCGCGGTCGGTTACGCCGCGTACGACTCGGTTCGCTACTCCGAAAAACTTCCCAACGTCCCCGACGACGACCGCGGCTTGCCCGATCTTCGCTTCACCCTCCATGATCGTATGGTTGTTTTTGATCATATCCGCAAGGTTATACTTGTCACCGCGACCGAAAGCGTCGACGACGCCCCCTCGGCGAACGTCGCTTATGGCGCAGCGTGCGACCGGGTCGACGATCTCGTCGCTCGCCTCGCCCAACCCGGCGCCGAGATCCCCCCCGTCGATCTCGACGTCGAAGCCCCCGTCACGCTGAAACCGAGCTGTAATTTCAGCACCGAGGAATTTGAAAACGTCGTTCGTCGATGTCAAGAATATATCAAAGCGGGCGATGTGTTTCAGGTCGTGCCGAGTCGTCGATTTGAGGTTGAAACGAAAGCCGACGCGTTTTCGATTTATCGCGCCCTGCGGGTTGTAAACCCAAGCCCGTTTTTGTTTTATCTCGGCTACGACGATTTTCAGTTGATCGGCAGCTCGCCCGAGATTTTGGTGCGTGTCGAGGATCGGACGGTGACGATTCGCCCTCTCGCGGGAACGCGCAGGCGCGGCCGCGACGAGGTCGAGGATCGAGCGCTCGCCGCCGAACTGCTCGCCGACCCCAAAGAACGCGCCGAACACATCATGCTCGTCGATCTCGGCCGCAACGACGTCGGCAAGGTATCCGAACCCGCGACCGTGGCGCTTACCGATTTAATGACCGTAGAAAGATATTCTCATGTAATGCATATTTCATCGAATGTGACGGGGACGCTCAAAGAGGGAGCGACGGCGCTCGACGCGCTTCGCGCCGGGCTTCCCGCGGGGACGGTTTCGGGCGCTCCCAAGGTGCGCGCGATGGAGATTATCGACGAGGTCGAAAACCGCAAACGCGGCGCCTACGCGGGAGCGGTCGGATATATTGATTTCACAGGAAATATGGATACGTGCATCGCTTTACGGACGATCGTCAAGCAAGGGAACAAGGCGCACGTTCAGGCGGGAGCGGGGATCGTTTACGACAGCGTCCCCGCGGTCGAGGCCGAGGAAACCGTCGCCAAGGCGCGGGGCGTGCTCAAGGCGATCGAGATCGCCGAAAAGAGCTTCGCCGAGCACGATTCAACCGATTCCAAGAGGTAAATAGATAGGAGGGTTGATGATGAGCGCGTTATTGGAACCGAAACCGTTTAACGTCGCGGAGCACGGGTCGCTCGGCGTTCCCGATACGCGTTATCGTGTTTATCCCGCGCCCGGGGGGCTTTTTTTCGTCGTCGTCGAGCACGATTCGGGGACGGCTTTGATTCCAGTTTTCGGACTGATATACAGCGTATTGATCGCCAAGATCGTCGAGATTATCAATCGATCGAAACGGGAAAAACGAATCGAGGAACTCGACGCGATGGAAACGCTGAGAGAACGCATGGAGACAAGTCGATATAATTTCCGAGTCGCGCATAATGAGATCGTCGATTCGTGCATTCGCAAGGTTTTTCTTGGTTTTGATCCGCGTTACGGCAGGGTGAGGGCGAAGTGGGAGATTCTTTATTCCGAGGGATTTAAATATCACCAACGCGATCTTTTTTTCACATCAAACGTCTCCCTCGCCGCGGCTCTCCCGATCGTCGAATCGACCCTCGGCGACCGTCATCAAACGCTGATCGAATGGAACGAGGCGAAAAGGAAGTTCGTCAAAAATAATGTCGAGAGGCGCCGATTAATTGAATCCGCAAATCCGACCGAATCGGGCGATGAAAGAAGCCGTACATGAATTTATGATATCCAGATTTTCTCTGATAAGAATGATGTAATACTAAGGATTTCGCGGCGAATGATTATAATCGCTCTCGATATCCTAATGCGGCGAAGCCGCAATCATACCAACCCGACGCGCGAGCGAGGGGCTTCTCATAAGATCGTGAAAATTTTTAATTGATCATTTGATCGGACCCTCGCTTGCGCGTCGGGTTAATTATAATCTCTACTTCCGTTCGCTCAAAAGATGCGCAAGGCGCGCAGAAGATACAGACGAAGACTCTACAGTTTATGAGAAAACGGCATGATCGACTCCGTCAATCCGCGACCGTTTAACGTCTCAACCCGCGCCGGGTTTGCCGACCCCGATTCGCGTTTTCGCGTTTATCCCGCGCCCGGAGGGCTCTTTTTTATCGTCGTCTCGCTCGATTCCAAAACGACGATGCAACTCGCGGGCGGCCTGATCGGCATGATGATCGCTAAAATGCTCGAAAATCGTAATAATACCAAACGTGAACAATATATTATGGATCTCGATTCAATGGCGACGCTCAAGGATCGGATGGAGACGAATCGGTACAATTTTCGAATTCCGTACGACGACATACTCGGATCGCGCATCGAGAAATTCGGGATCGATCTCCTTGCGAGTTCGTCGCGAACGAAAGCGCGTTGGACGCTGCGATACCGGGACGAAGGCAAAACGAAACTTCGATACGCGTTTTTCACCTCGAACCACGATATCGCCGCGGCTCTCCCGATCGTCGAATCGACCCTCGGCGATCGGCATCAAACGCTGATCGAATGGAACGAGACAAAAAAGAAATATGTGAAGATAAGAAAGTACAAGAAACCCGAACTTGGGACGTTCGACCCGCTCGTCGACGACGTTGAACCGTGATGGACGCCGCTAAACCGAGACGTTCCCCCGCTTATACTCGGAATCGTCGACTTACACTTATGCTGTTATTTTAGTTTGTCTCTATATTGATCATTGAATCATCACGTCTTTTTCAAGTTCGGCTACGCGCTCGGGGTCGATCGCCCCCGCGTCCCAAACAAGAGCCGCGGCGGTTGCGCACGCGATTCCGCGGCGCAGCCTGGAACAAGGGTCGAGCCCCGCGAGCGTCGCGTCGACGAGCCCCGCGAGCAGGCAATCGCCCGCGCCGACGGGATTGACCGGCTCGATTTTCGGCGGAATCGCCTGAAGCTTTTTCCCCTCGACGACGATCCGGACCGGACGCGGGCCGTCGGTGATTAAGGCGGTCTTCACGCCGCGCCTCGACCAGCCGAACAGGAGCCGATCGAGATCGGAATCGGAAGGGGATGCTTTTCCAAGATGTGCCGCGGCCTCGCGCAAATTGAGCTGGATCAGATCGGGCCAAAAGCCCCAAACCGCCGCGAGCGCAGGGCCGTATGTATCGAGAAAAACCGGTACGCCGCGCGCCTTGGCGAGCGCGATCAAATCGGCGTAAACGCCTTTCGTCGTCTCGCACGGGCTCGATCCCGAAAGCGTGATCGCATCGATATCTCCCGCGTTAAGCTTATCTTCAACGGCGGAGACAAGCGCCGCGGCCTCGGTGGACTCGATAACTGGATCTGGGTCGAAAAACGCGGTCGGCTCGGCGCCGTTGGTAGACCGGACGGTGAGAATCACTCGTGTTTCGGTTTTCGTGGAGATGACGATCGGATCAAGTGCGTCGTCACGGACGAGTCGAATACGACACTCCTCGCCGACCGTGCCCCCCAGGAACGTGACCGGGCGGGCGCGACGCCCGAGCCTTGAGAGCGCTCTCGCGACGTTGTTTCCCTTCCCGCCGACGATCGCGTATGCCGATCGACCTCGGACCGAATCGCCCGGTTTCCAAGAATCGGCTTCCAGCGTTTTATCGAGGCACGGATTGAGCGTGACGCACAAAATCATGGTCGAGCCGTTATCGCAAAACGCGGTCAAGCCGTTCAACCCTGGCGCCGCGCCGAGCGATCGGCGCGTCATGCCCCAGGTTCGGCGAACCGCCGATTGTTCCGGTCGTTTCCGCCGCATATTTTCCAAATCGACCCGACGAAAGCAACCGATCTCTCACCAAAAACGACGAGAATGCGTCGGTTTCAGCTCAACCCCCCTCGATCCCCCCGCAAGCGGGGGGAAGGATTAAGATTAAAATATGTGTATGCTTGTGTATTCCTCCCTCTCCGCTTGCGGGGAGGGCCGGGGAGGGGTTCTTCTCGACGTCATGAATTCGACC
>JAKBCQ010000183.1 GCA_021807585.1 Planctomycetota bacterium
GGGAAGTGCGCGACGTTGTCGCGGCTCAATCGAACACGCGGCGAACCCGAGGTCGGTCGAATGGCGAAACAGAGCGTACTGGGCGGACTCGGCGAATTTTTTTGGAACGATCCCCTCGCCGCGACGATGATCGCCGCCGCGATCGTCGCGATCGCCTGCACTCCGCTCACTTTTCTTGTCCTTTCCAAATATCAATACTTGCGCACGCGACGCGGCCGGACGTTTCAGCAGCCTTCGTTCGCGTCGGTGATTTGCGGCATGATGCTCGTTTCGGCAATCCCCGCGATCTTCTGCGCACTTGTGATTAAAAGCCGAAGTTTTGATAAGAATCGGTATGAGTTCGATCCCAACAAAACGTGGTCGGTGCTCGATCAGGGGCGCGGGTTCAAGAGCGTGGTCGAAGCCGACGAGGCGGTGCGGCAAGAGATGAAACGGCTTGCGGAGGAGCGGAAACGCTCGTCAACTCGGTGAAGAAGCTCGACGAGGCGATGCTGGGGCTCCGCGCGACGGCTCGTCAGGTTCCTGCGCTTTCACCCGATCTGCTCGCGGTTCTCGATCGGCTGGGGGCGGTTCGCCAGGCTGTCGGTCTCGACGCGCCCCAGCAGCTTTCCGATGAAACCGCGCCTCCGGTGGGATTGGCGGGCGCTCCTGCGTCGCTCGCGCTCACGTCTCCGGGAGGAGCGATCCCCGTTCCGATGACGACGACGGCGCAAGGGGCGATTCCCCCGACGCTTGCTCCTCAAACGGCGCCCGCCGCCGGGTCGGGGCTTCCTCCCGCGAAGCTCGCCGCCCAACTCGCCGCGGTTCCCGAGCCGCAACGGAAGCTCGCCGCGATGCTTCCATTAAGCGACGGCGAGATCCCGGCGGGCTGGGAGATCGGCAAGCAGGGGGATAAATATATTGAAACATTCAATGCCGAGAATTTGTATGAGAAGATCGACGGTCGCGCCGAGAGCTTTTTGCAATACGACGTCCGCGGGATGGCGTACGCCGATTATCATCCCAAAGGGGACGACTCGTATCAGGTACAGGTTTATATTTTTGAGATGAGCAATTCGCTCAAGGCGCTCGGCAAATATGGAACCGAGAAAACCCCGGGGGTGAAGGCGATCGCGCTCGGCCAGGAGGGGTATGTTTCGGCGGGAAGTACGCTCTTTTACGCCGATAAATATTACACGCAGATCGTCTCGACGAAGGACGACGCCAAGTTCGCCGAGTTCGCTCTCACGATCGCCAAACAAATCGCCGCCAAACAGATTCCCCAGGCGGTCGCCTCGGGAACCGAAGGCGCCGTTAAGGCGACCCCCGAATCGATGTTCGCGCTTCTGCCCGATGCGCCCGGCAAGGCGGGGCAAAAGTATGTGGCGCAGGATGTTTTCGGATATGGGTTTTTGTCTGATGTGTTCATGGCCGATTATGATGACGGCGGTTCGAAATGGCAGGGTTTTATTCGTCCTTACGCCGACTCGGCGGAGGCGCGGAAGATCTTTGAGAAATACGGCGAGGACGCCAAGAAGGACGGCGCGGAGATCAGGAAGCTTGAATGTCCCGACGCCGACGAATTGATCGTCGGTTCGAGCATCGGGCTCGTCGACGTCGTGTTCCTCAAGGGGAACGTCGTGGGAGGGGTGAACGGCGCCGACAACCCCAAAAAGGCCGAGGCGTTCGCCCGCGCGTTCGTCAAACGCCTTCCGGCCAAGGTTCCCGCGTTCGAGGCGCCCCCCGCCGAAGCCAAATCGGGTGATGAATGATCCTTTGCTGAATATATCTTCGTTCATTAAATATTTAATCATGATTGATTTTATCGCCGTCCGAGATCGCTCATTGAACTCGAGAATTATGAAATGACGCAGACGACCGACCTCGCGACCGAGCCCGCGAACGCGAATCGCGGGTTGTCGCGTTCGTTCGGGGTCGTCGATTCGATCGTGATCGCGCTTTTTTGCGTCTCGGGAGCGTCGGGTTTGATGCTGGAAATCGTCTGGTCGAGGATGCTTTCCAGGCTCCTCGGCGGCACGACGTGGGGCGTGCTCGCGGTGCTTATCAGCTTTATGGGGGGCCTTGGAATCGGCGCCGAGTTCTGGGGGAGGCGCGCCGAGCGCGTCAAGCGTCCGCTCGCGCTCTACGGCGCGCTTGAAGTCGCGATCGGAATCTACGCGCTCGCCGCCCCCCTGCTCTTCAACGCGATCGGCGCGGGTTATATCGCGTTACAACGCGCTTACGGCCGACCGTTCGGGTTCGATCAGCCGATTCGATTACTGATCGCGTGTTTAGCGATCGCTCCTCCGACGTTCCTCATGGGGGGAACGCTGCCGATCCTCACCCGCTATTGCGCGAATCGACGCGGCGGATCGGCGGGGATTCTCGCGGGTCTGTACGCGTGGAACACGTTCGGCGCGGTCGTCGGCTGCTTCGCCGCGGGTTTCATCCTCATCCTCACCCTCGGCGTCGTCGAAACCAACATGCTCGCCGCGGCGATCGACGTTTTGATCGGCGCGATCGCGATCCGCCTCGGAATCGTACCTTCAAATAATAATGTATACTTCAATCAGTCATTGATTAGTAATACAAGTATAAATACGCAAAAATTTGAACATCATGAGGTGGATCGTAATCGATCGGGGGGATTACCGGTCGTGTCGATCGCGTCGGTTTCGGGGTTTTGCGGGCTGGCTTACGAGGTTTTATGGACGCGAGGCGTGCTGGCGACGATCACCGACGGCACGACGTACGCTTTCACCGCGATGCTCACGGCGTTTCTCGCGGGGCACGCGATCGGCGGGAGATTGGCTCGCGGCGCGCTATTCGGAACGAACCGACGCGTCCAAGTCGCGGACGCGTCGTTGTGGTTTAAGCTTGGACTGGCGCAAACATTCGTCGGTTTGGGAGCGCTCGCTTCGATCCCGCTCCTCGTTCTCGCCTCGCGTTTGATCTTCGCCCACGGCGGATTTCAATCGGCGCGGGCTTCATTTTGGAACTGGGAGGCGCCGTTTTATTTCAGCGTTTGTTTCATAGCGATGTTTCTCCCCGCGGTGTTTCTGGGAGCGAGCTTTTCGCTTGCGGCGCGGCTTTTCACGGGTCGAGGGGGCGCCGTCGCGGCGAACGCGGGGCGGCTTTATCTCGGCAATACGTGGGGGGCGATCGCGGGAGCTCTCGTCGCCACGTGGATCCTCATTCCGAACCTCGGCGTTCAGAAAGCGGTCGTCGCGCTCGCGATCGCGCAAGCGGCGATCGGCGGAGTCGTCGCGCTTTTCTCCAAGGGATATCTGGGATTGCCTGCGCGAATATATTCCGTTCTATTGATCGGTCTCGGCGTCGCGGGTGGTTTCGCATTCAACACATGGCTTGCGCTAAACGAAGTTTATGCCGGCTGGGAGCCGGGGAGGCTCTTGTTCATCCGCGAGGGGCCGGGAGCGACGGTCACGGTGCACGAACGGCGCGGGTCGAGCGAACGCGTGATCAACATCAACGGCGTGAATGTGGCGGGAACTTCACGCGTCTTTCGGACGATCCAGAAGCTGCAGGGGCATTTGCCCCTCGTTTTACACCCCGATCCGCGCGAGGTTTTGCACATCGGCTTCGGATCGGGGGGAACGTGTCGATCGGTGAGCCTGCGCCCCGAGATCGAACGGATCGACGTCGCCGAGATCTCACCCGAGGTCGTTCAAACCTCGAGCGAATGGTTCAAGCCGATCCATCAAAATGTCCTTGCCGACCCGCGCGTTCACTTAAGAATCGTCGACGCGCGCGAGGAGGCCGCGGTTTCAAGCCGAACCTACGATCTCATTCTCTCCGATTCGGTCTTGCCCCGATTCCGCGGAAACGCATCCTTATATACCAGTGATTACTTCCGTCTCTGCTCGAAGAAACTTAAACCGGGAGGGATCTTCTCAACCTGGTTCGCGCTCCACGGGCTTTCGGTCGATGATTTCCGTTGCGTGATCCGCAGTTTAATGAGCGTATTTCCGCATGTTCAGATCTGGTATCCAAATATCGAGCCGAATGAGAACATCGTGATTCTCGCGTCTCGATCGCCGATCGTGATCGATTTTTCCCGGTTTCATCGCGAGCTCTCCCGACCCGCGATTCTGGCGGATTGGAACGACGTCGAGCTCGGATCGGTGATTTCATTGGCCGATTTTTTCCTCATGGGTGATCGGGGCGCCAAGGCGTTCGCGGGATCGGGACCGATCAACACCGACGATCATCCTTTACTCGAGTTTTCCGCTCCGAAAACGACCTCGCGGATCGGATCTTGGTCGGCGAACTTCGCGGCGTTGCTCGATCATCGCGAACCGATCGAGTCGTATGCGACACGGATGAATCGCGCCGATCGCAATGCGATTCGAGTGCGACAGGCCGCGACGGATCACAAATTGCGCGGAGAATCACTCGAACTTCAGGCCCGCGCAGCGGTCATTCTCGACCGTTCGCCTTCGGCCCGCGCGGTTTATCGCCGCGATCTCGACCAGGCTCTCGGCGAATACGATACGGCGATTGGAATCGATTCCGGCGACGTCGATCTCGAACGGAATCGCGTGCGGCTCTCGATGTTTTTGGAATCGATCCGCGCACGCAATCGACCTCAACCGGTGGAGTAAGGTTCGCGATTCTCCGAGGAAGGATCGCGGTACGACCTCAGGGTACGAACCGATCGAGCGCGATCGCTCCGGGTCGATTGATCCTCAACCGCCGTTTTTCTCGCTTCGCGGAATAATCTCTCGCTTCACCAAAGAATTTTGTCCGGATCGTCGGCCGACGGCAATTCTCATTATGTCGACGGTCTTGTCTCGACATGAGCCGTTCGATCGGTCGCACGAAGGTACTTCGGCCCTGAAATTGCACACACAATTTGATGTGGATGATCTTGACGAGAGATCGGTCGCTCGTGGCTTCGAATTGATCGGGGTGTCGAACGGGAGTTCGCTCCTGGAACGCCCCGGCGTTATGAGCATTCATATGATCATTCCTCGGCGCTTTTCCGTCGATTTTCGGTAAACGATCGACGTTTTCGTGATCCGGCTTCATAACCTTCCGCCCTACTTCGCCCGCGAACTTGTTGATTATTTGATTCGACCTCGCGGGGGGAGCATTGAAGAGCCGAGGTTCGGCTTCTCGTACGTGTTAACACATTTATAGGATGATAGAGCAATGAAGCGAAGATCCGGTTTTACTTTGATTGAGCTTTTGGTCGTCATCGCGATTATCGCGGTGTTGATCGCGCTCCTTCTGCCCGCGGTGCAACAGGCTCGAGAGGCCGCGCGCCGCGCGCAGTGCACAAACAACCTCAAGCAATTGGGGTTGGCGGTGCATAATTATCTCTCCCAGAATAACACTTTCCCCCCTCACGATATGTATCCGACGACATCCAACATTTCGCAGGGTTGGACTTACGGCTGGCCGATGGCGATTTTGCCGCAACTCGACCAGCAGGCGATGTTCAACGCGTTCAATTTTTCGATGGGGGTGTTCAGCAATCTCGCCTTGGCGAACACGACGGTCGGGTACGTTCAGATCTCGTCGCTGTTGTGTCCCTCCGACGGAGCGTTCCAACGCCCCGCCTCTCCCTGGGGGACGCAGAATTATGTCGGCAATTACGGCGGTCCTGGACCGATCATGATCGGCACGGGAACGATCGTTCCGCTCGCGGCGCCGCTCAGCCCTTACGCGAACTCGATGGGGCCCGTCGGGATGGAATCGATCATCGACGGATCGTCGAGCACGGGGCTTTTCAGCGAGCGTTTGATCGGGCTCAACGGCGGTCCGACGGTCTACGCGGGGCAAGTTAAAAACATGGCGCTTCGAGGCGTCTACGCCAACACCCAGTCGGGCGTGAACCCGAACAACTGGGACGGAGGTTACACCCAGGCGCAAGCTTATCAAGTATTACAGGCGTGCAACAATTTGCCTGGTACGACTCCGAGCACGCTGACGTGGGGGAACGGTTATACGTTTGTCACGGGTTATCCTTGGTATGTGTCGACGAATGGATATACGCATTACGGCACTCCCAACAAGAACTCGTGCGCCGATCCGCAGGACGCGACGACGTGGTTCGTCAACTCTCACGGCAGCGCTCCTCCCACGAGCAACCACCCCGGCGGCGTGAACGTTTGCATGGCCGACGGGTCGGTTCACTTCATCAAAGACTCGGTCAATTACATCACCTGGTGGGCTCTTGGAACCCGCAACCAGGGCGAGGTGATCGATCAAAGCACGTATTGAGACGCGGC
>JAKBCQ010000184.1 GCA_021807585.1 Planctomycetota bacterium
GAGGCGCGGGTGGGGCTTCTCGCTCGCTTCTGAAACTCCGTTCACACGAAGATGTTGCGAAAAGCGTCGAGCGGTTGTTATCGTGAGGACGATTTGAGAGGAAGACGGCCTGCCGAGAGTTCAAACTCGGCGCCGACGGATGAACTGACCGCCCGTTACGAAGCGGCGGCTTGCGGGGAGCGAAGACGGAGCGATGGCCAAACGCGGTCGAAGGAACGCCGGAGAACCCGAAAGCCGGCGCGGATTGCACGAACAAATCGAGGACGTTTCGCTCGCCGAGGCGACACGCTCGCGTTACCTCAACTACGCGCTCTCGGTCATCACGTCGCGGGCCCTCCCCGACGTTCGCGACGGCCTCAAACCCGTCCAGCGGCGCATCCTTTACGCGATGTGGAACGATCTTAACCTCTCGGCCACATCGCGTTATATCAAATGCGCCGCGATCGTCGGCGAGGTGATGAAAACCTATCACCCGCACGGCGATCAGGCGATCTACGACGCGCTCGTTCGGATGGCGCAGAACTTCAGCCTAAGGTATCCCCTCGTAGACGGTTACGGCAATTTCGGCTCGATCGACGGCGACCCTCCCGCGGCGTATCGTTACACCGAGGCCAGGCTCACCAAAATCGCCGAAGAATTACTTGTTGAAATCGGCCAGTCGACCGTCGATTTTCGACCCAATTACGCTTCGACCGATCAAGAGCCCGTCGTTCTGCCGGCTCGATTGCCCGTGCTCTTGATCAACGGCGCGTCGGGTATCGCCGTCGGCATGGCGACGAATATCCCGCCGCACAACCTTCGCGAGGTGTCGAACGCGCTCCTCGCTCTGCTCGACGACCGCGATCTGCACCCCGATAAGCTCGTTAAATACATCAAAGGTCCTGATTTTCCGACGGGCGGGATCATTCTGAACACCGCCGACGAGATCCGCCAGATTTACGCGACGGGGCAGGGATCGATCAAAATACGAGGGTCGCACGCGGTCGATCCCGAAAAGGCGAATCATGTCGTCATCGACGCGATCCCCTACGGAGTCGAAAAGGACGCGCTCGTTCAACGGATCGGCGAACTTATCTCCAAGGGACAGGTTCCCCAGCTCGTCAACGTCAAAGATCTGAGCACCGACGAGATCCGCGTCGTTCTCGAACTTCGCCCCGGCGCCGGCGCCGAGGCGGCTCTTGCTTATCTTTACAAAAATACATCATTGCAGGTGAATTTCGGCGTCAACCTGACGTGTCTTTTGCCCGCGGAGGGCGCCGAGGTGGCCGTTCCCGACCGGCTCGACCTCAAGACGATCCTCTTGCATTTCCTCGATTTTCGCCTGCGGGTCGTGGTGCGAAGGTTGAATCATGAACTCGAGAACTTGCTTAAGCGCATTCATATTCTCGAGGGATTCGCGATCGTCTTCAACAATCTCGACGAGGCGATCAAGATCATTCGGGCGTCGGACGGCAAGGCCGACGCGGCGCCCAAGCTGATCCGTCGGTTCGATCTTTCCGAGCTCCAGGCCGATGCGATCCTTGAAACCAAGCTGTATCGCCTGGGCAAGCTCGAGATTAAAGACATTTTGGACGAGCTCGCCGCCAAACGGAAACGCGTCGCCGAGATCGAGGCGCTGCTCGCGGATGAATCGTCGCTCTGGAAGATCATTCGCGGCGAAATTAAAGAACTCGCCAAGATTTACGGCGACGATCGCCGTACTCGAATCGAGGCGCCGACCGCGGTCGCGGTCGAATACCGCGAGGAAGAATACATCGTCGACGACGACGCGTGGGTCATCGTCACCCGCACCGGCTGGATTAAAAGACAAAAGTCTTTCGCCGACGTCGCCGGAATTCGCGTTCGCGACGACGACAAGATCGGCTGGATTTACCGCGCCCGGGCTCGCCAAACGATCACCCTCTTCACCGATCGCGGGGTCGGCTATACGCTCCGAGTCAACGACATTCCTCTGACGACCGGCCACGGCGAGCCGATTCAAAAGATGTTCGCTCTTGAAGATCAAGAACATCTTGTCGGGGTGATCTGTCATGATCCGCGGTGTCTCCCCTCCGCCGAGCTTCAGCCGCCGTCGGCGGGATCGGACGAGGGTCGTTCGGGCGAATCGTTCTTGAGCGTCGAGCTTGCGCACGCGAAGGAACGAACCGGAGAGAACGGCGAATCTCACGTGAACGGGTCGTCCAACGGCGACGGCAAATCTCCCGCGCCTCCGTTCGGCGTCGCGGCGACCGCGGGGGGAAAGATCCTCCGCTTTTCGATCGCGTCATTCGCGGCGGTGTCGACCCGCAAGGGGAGGAGCGTCGTTCGGCTCGATTCCGAAGTCCCCAACGACCTCGTCGTCGGCGTCGAGGCTTCGGACGGGTCCGAGAACGTCTGTCTGGCGACTCGCAACGCGCGCGTGCTGATTTTCCCCGTCGCCGAGGTCAACGTCGTCGCGGGAGCGGCGAAGGGGGTCGCGGCGATCAAGCTGTTGCACGACGACCGCGTTCTCGGATTTACACTCGCCGATCGCGTCCGCGAAGGGCTCGAAGTCCGCACCAATCGGGGCGCGACGATGATCGTCCGAGCCACCAAATATCCCGTCGCCTCCCGCGGCGGCAAGGGCTACGCCGTGCTCCAACGGGGAACGATCGAGGCCGTCGTCCCCGCCGAGGCGCGACCCGTTCCCCCCGCCGAGGAGATCGATCAAAATACAAATTGATAACCGGAATAGAATATAAAAATATGAACGAATACGAAGGCAAAATCGAACAAGTTCAACGGCAATATCGAACCTCGTCGGACAACGTCCGTTCGTCGTTTTCCCGCGATCCCGAAGCCGCTCTTGAGCACTATCGTAATCTTGTCGATTTCTTAATCGGAGTCGCGCCTCCCGATTCCAAATCGGCTCGTCTCAAAGTTCTTGACGCGGGTTGTGGAACCGGATGGTCGACATATGCATTGTCCGAGAAGGGATACGACGCCTTGGGAGTCGATTTAAACGTCGATTCTTTCGAGCCGAAAACCTCCGATCGCTTGCGCTTCGCCGCGGGGAGCGTCTTGGGCGTCCCGTTTCGCAACGATCGATTCGATCTGGTCTTTTCTTATCAATGTATCGAGCACGTTCCCAATCCGGAAAAAGCTCTTCAAGAAATGATACGCGTGTGCAAGCCGGGAGGCGTCGTGAGCGTGATCGGACCCAATCTGGTAACGCCTTTCGTTCCTCTTATGTACATCGCTAAACCGTCGGCTTGGAAATCGATCCCGCTGCGAAGGGTCGACTCCACTCCCAAACACCCGTACGGAAATACATGGCTAGAAAATATCGGGTCGATCTTTTATAAGTCATATCAACTTTCTCAAAAACTTTTAACTCCCGGGCCGACTTTCACGATGCGTATTCCCGACGATCGACCGCCGTTTCACGCCGACAACGACGCGTGCTATTTATGCAACCCTGTCGATTTAGTTCGATATTTTAAACGTCTTGGTTTTGAAATCTTACGAAGCGGTCGACCCGGAAGGCCTCCGTTGAGCCGGTTTTTAGCCGGAGGAACATGGGTCGCGGTCCGGAAGCCGATGGACGCTCCGGAACATAAAGGAATCTGAAATGTCGGCCCAGACATATAACGCGGATTCGATCACGGTGCTCGAGGGGTTGGAGGCCGTGCGGCGCAGGCCGGGGATGTACATCGGCGGAGTCGACGACTCGGGGCTGCATCACCTGCTGTGGGAGATCGTCGACAACGCGATCGACGAGGTGATGAACGGCCACGCGACTCGAATCGTCGTCTCGCTATCCAAAGATCATCATACGATTTCGGTCAGCGACAACGGTCGCGGCATTCCCGTCGATATTCATCCCAAGACGGGTAAAAGCGCGCTCGAGGTGATCTTCACGACGCTCCACGCCGGCGGCAAATTCGACAACGACGCGTATAAAGTCGCCGGCGGTTTGCACGGGGTGGGTGCGAGCGTCGTCAACGCGCTATCGCAAAGCCTCGAAGCGCAGGTGCGGCGCGACGGACAAACGTATATTCAAAAATACAAACGCGGCAAACCCGTCGGACCCGTCCAAAAAGGAGAGCCGGCGCGGGGTTCGGGGACGACCGTCATATTCACCCCCGATTCCGAGATCTTCAGAGAGACGAAATTCAACGCGACGCTCATCGCCGAACGTCTTGATGTTAAAGCCTACTTGAATAAAGGTTTGACGATCCAGCTCGTCGACGAAGCCTCCGGGGAGACCGTCGAGTTCCGCCACGACGGCGGAGTCGCCGATTTTCTCGACTCGGTGAACGCCAAGCGGAACGACGTCCGCGTCGCGACGCTGCCGTTTTTGCTCGAACGCGACGACCCGGCCGAGGGTTTGCGGCTTTCGCTGGCGCTCGCATGGACCGAGGCGACCGACGAGGACACGCGATCGTTCGTCAATACGATCCCGACCCGCGACGGCGGTACGCACGAACAGGGCCTGCGCGAGGCCGTCGTCGTCGCGGTCAATCGATTTATGAGTCATCATGAACTTGTAAAAAAAGGTATGGAAATCAAAGGAGAGGACATCCGCGAGGGGCTCGTCGCGATCCTTTCGATCTTCATCCGCGAGCCGCAATTTCAGGGACAAACCAAGGGAAGGCTCAACAATCCCGAGGTGAGGGCGCAGATCGTTTCGCTCGTTCGACCCCGGTTGGAAGATTTTTTGCTCAAGAATAAAAGCGTGGGCGATGCGATCGCCAATCGCGTGATTCAAGCCGCGAAGGCGCGCGAGGCGAGCCGCGCCGCGGCTTCCCAGGTGCGCCGCAAATCCCCTGTGTCCAACCGGCTCAACCTCCCCGGCAAGCTCGCCGATTGCGACGCCTCCGACGCCGATCAGACCGAACTCTTCGTCGTCGAGGGGGATTCGGCGGGCGGATCCGCCAAGCAAGGGCGCGATCGCGACACCCAGGCCGTTTTGCCGTTGCGCGGCAAGGTGCTCAACGCCGAGCAAGCCGGCAAGGCCAAAGTTCTTGACAATAAAGAATTGACCGATCTCGTGAGCGCGCTCGGCTGCGGCATGGGGGATCAATACGATCCGGCGCGGCTCCGTTACGGCAAGGTGATCATCATGACCGACGCCGACAGCGACGGTCATCACATCGCCACACTTTTGCTCACGTTCTTTTATCGACATTTACCGGGCTTACTCGGCGACGGCCGAGTTTTTTTGGCGTGTCCTCCTTTATATAAGGTCTCACACGGACAGGAAACGCATTGGGCGCTCGACGACGCTTCGCGCGATAAAATCCTGGCCAAGCTCCCCAAAAACGCCAAGCCCCAGATCACGCGTTTTAAAGGCCTGGGAGAGATGCCCCCCAAACTCCTCTTCGAGACGACGCTCGACCCGCTTCGCCGCAGACTGTTGCGAGTCGTCGTTCCCGACGACGACCGTCCTTATACCGAGAAGACCGTATGCGACCTGATGGGCAAAGAACCCGAGGCGCGGTTCAAATTCATCATGGATGAGGCGTATACGGCCAAGGATATCGATATCTAAGAGAAAAATGCTTCATGAAGGCGATGATGTCAAAGGTTATAAAGCCTCCTTTTGATCGCGAGTCGGCGGTTTTGAAGGTTCGAATCGCCGAGGACGCCTGGAATTCGCGCGATCCCGAGCGGGTTGCTACGGGTTATTCGGTCGATTGCGTTTGGCGCAATCGCGTCGAGTTCATTCACGGCCGCGATGAGATCGTCGCGTTCCTGACGCGAAAATGGCGTCGCGAGTTGGATTATCGTTTGATCAAAGAGTTGTGGGCTTATGAAGGTTCGCGGATCGCGGTCCGGTTCGCGTATGAATGGCGCGACGATTCGGGCTTTTGGTTCCGCTCGTACGGAAATGAAAACTGGGAGTTTCGTGAAGACGGCCTGATGAGTTATCGTCACGCGAGCATCAACGATCTGCCGATATCGGAATCGGACCGCGCGTTTCGTTGGCCGCTCGGCCGCCGTCCCGACGAACATCCCGGATTGACGGATCTGGGGCTTTGAGACGAGTGCGGATCGCGGAACGGCGAGTCGCCTCGCGAGCCTGCTTTTGTAAAAATGAATTCGTTGAAAACGGCTCACCCGGCGGTTCGCCCTCCCATAAGATCACCGGCGCCGAAATCTCGATCCCGAGCGGGCGATGCGCCGACCGAGCAGGCATTTGTCAAAATCAAGAAGAACAAGACGGCTCACACGGCGGTTCGCCCTCCCAGAAGAT
>JAKBCQ010000185.1 GCA_021807585.1 Planctomycetota bacterium
CGATCGCGCCTATCTCTTCAAGCCCCTTTTGCGCCGAGTCCGCGACCGCGTCGACCCGCTTAAGCGCAAGCGACGCGTCGCGGAGGATTGAAGCGACCTCGACCGTCGGCTCGGAACGAATCAGTCCCCAATCCTCCAATCCGGCGGCGTCGGGGCGCCCGGGTTCGATCTCGACAACCTTGGCGCCCACGATCCCCTGCGCCGCGATCCGAGCCCTGGCGTCGATCCGAACCAAAGACCTCAGACGATCGTCGATCCGAAAGATCAACGACACGGGTCGTCCCGGCGACTCGGGAGGGTTGATCGACTCGACAACCCCGGCCTTCATCCCTTGAACCCGCACCTCGTCCCCCGCCTGCAGACCGTCGATCCGCGCGAACTCCGCACGCGCGTGGAACACCCGCGTCAACCGCCAATGACGCGAAGCCACCCGGCCGATCCCCCAGATCGCCGGTGTCACAATCAACACCGACGCCAAAATGTTCGCCGTCAGCCGACCTCGGCCGATCTTCGCATGCATCGTAAAACTCCCGTTTCAAACGACGCCGTCAAACCGCCCCGACAATCGAAACCGACGTTTCATTATATCCAATCGTCGTCGAAAAATGAAACCGACGCTCGTCGCGATTTCCGATCCGATGAAACATAATATGATTATTTACAAATTAATAACAGACAGTAGATTTATCAATAATTCCAATCGAGCGCCGCGGTCGCGGCCTGGATCAGCGGAACGAGCGCCGCGTTGGCGATGAAGATCGCGAGCGCCGCGGCGACGACGCCCCGCGTCGCGGCTCGTCCAACCGCGTCGGTCGATCGTTCCGCGGTCAGCCCCGCTCGGCACGCGACGATTCCAATCAGCACGCCGAACACCGCGGTTTTGAGCGTCGCGGGGATCGCGTCGGCGAGTTTCAAATAATCGAACGATCGAGCCAAAAACGCCTCGCTCGAAAGCGAACCCCAGCACGATTCGCCCACCAGCCCGCCGACGAGAGCCGCGGCGTCGATCAAGATCGTCAACAGCGGCGCAGCCGCGACGCACGCCAAAACACGCGGCGCCACGAGCGTAAGAATCACGCGAGCCCCCAGCGCCTCGCGCGCGTCGAGCTCCTCGGTCAGCGCCATCGAACCGAGTTCGGCCGCGAGCCCCGCCCCAACGCGTCCCGCAAGCAATAATCCCGCCAGGAGCGGACCCGTTTCGACGACGACCGCAACCAATAATATCCCCGGAGTCGTCGCCTCGAGCGAATATCCGACCAGCAGCCGACGCGTTTGAAGCCAAGTCACCAGCCCGACGCTCAATCCCGCGATCAACACCAGCGGAGCGGTCCCCCAAGCAATCCGCTCGAATTGACGTACAACGTCTCCAAACCGAAAAACGAGCGCACGCGGCGATTCAACCACGACTCGCGCCGTGAAACCCAAAACCGCGCGAACCCGCCGCGCTCGCTCGGCCCGCCAAGAATCGTCGCTCATCGCGATCTCCTCCAAAAACTCGATGATACAAGAACAAACCCCCCCGAAGCGATCGATCGATTTGTATATAATATTAAACTCATTAAAAAATGATAATTAATTTATAAATTATTACGTTTGATCGGGACGAAGGGGTGTTCGGCGGACGGCCGATCGGTCATGATCGAATCCCACGCCGAGCGATCGCGACGATTGACAAAGGAACCATGATGTCTCGAAATATTGTAATCACGGGGGCTTCGGCGGGGATCGGCCGCGAGCTGGCGCGGGTGCTGACGATCGATCGAGGCGCCAAGGTCTTGGCGACGGCGCGGCGGGTCGATCGGCTCGACGAGCTGGCGCGAGAGCTTCCCGAGGGGCGGTTTCTCTATCGCGCCGGAGATCTCGCCGATCCGTCGTTCCGCGAGACCCTCTGGAATCAGGCGCTTGAACTTCCCGGAGGTGTCGACGTTTTGATCAACAACGCCGGAGTCGGCTGGTATTCCGAGTTCGATCGCCAGGACCCCGCTCAGATTCGCCGGATGATCGAGGTCGATCTCGTCGCGCTCGTCGACCTTACCCAAAAAGCGATTGTTCACATGAAAGAACGAGGTCATGGAAAAATCATTGAGGTTTCATCGATTTTGGGGTTTTTCGGCGCGCCGTATTCGGCGGTTTACACGGCGTGCAAGCACGCGGTCAACGGGCTGGTCAAAAGTTTAAGGCGCGAGCTCAAGGGTTCGGGGGTCGAAGTTTGGTGCGTGTGCCCCGGACGCACCGAGAGCGAATTCCACTCGGCTGCTTTGGGCGAAACCGAGCTTCGCGAGGTCCGCGGCCGGGGGGCGAAGGCGCGTTCGGTCGCGATTGCGATCGCCGATTCGATCGACCGACGTCATGGAGCGTTCGTTTATCCCGATCTCCGCTCGTGGTTCGTCACCCAGGGGGCGCTTTGGGCGCCCCGAGCGTTCAACCTGGCGCTCGACCGAGCGAAACACAAGATTTTCGCCGATCAGATCCAAAAGGATCGACCCCCAAAAGATCAGAATGGATGATAAAATGTTAGTGCGATCATCTCCTTGACGGATCGTATCGAAATAATAAATCAACACGTGGTTATTTAGATTGGCGTTAATCGGCGGCGTCGCCTCATTGGCGATCGATCGGCTCTTTGATCGACCTCACGAAGTGGAGCCCCTTCCCTTTTTTCTTAAGCTCCGCGGCGAGCGCTTCGGCGGCGGCTTTATCGAGATAGGGGAAGGTCGCCACGGTGCGTCCGCCGACGTCGCACACCCCCCAGACGACCTTCATCCGAACCGCGGAGTCGGCCTTCGAACGCGCCGATTCGGCCGATCGCTCGCGTCTCGGCTTCTCCGACGATCCGATCCCAAGCTTCTCCGCGGCCTCGGCCTGGGCGCGCAATTCCCTCCGATCGACGATTCGCCTCGCCATTTACCGGCTCCTTATCATCGGCGTCGATTATCAACAAATACGCGAATCATTGCTCGATCGATTCGTCAGCTCGGCGGGCAACCGATACAACGTCGCGGTGTCGACCGGCTCGAAGCCGAGCGACTTGTAAAGACCGATCGCGGGAAAATTCGTCGATCCCGTTTGGACCTCGACGATCTCGATCCCCTGTCCCCGCGCCGTCTGGAGAATCTCTCCCAACAACAACCGAGCCATCCCCTGACGCCTTTGCTCGGGTTCGACATACATCTCGACGATCCCCAGCCGCGGACGATCGTCGTCGCGCGAGAACCAATCCATATCCCACGTCATCGCTCGCGCCATCACGCGTTCATCAGCCTTACTCATGAGCGCGAACCGAACGGGGTAAAACGACCCGATCGCGATCTCGTCCCACGCGTAACCCGGAGCGGGATCGTCGTTGATCGTGATCCTCGTTCGCCGCCGCAACATCGCCAGCTTGGGATCCCTCGGCTCGCTAAATCGCTTCAAATCGACCTCCAACAGCGTCGATTCGGCGACGGGTTCGTAACCCGCGCCGCCCACGAACGACCGCATCCGCAGGTCCGATCCCAGCACCCCGCTCCATTCGCTCCCGCCGTAAATCCCCCAATAATAAGGATTCAGCGGCTGACGACCCCCCGCGTACAACACCGAGGCGCCGCGATCGAGCAAATATTTCTCACAACAGTGAATCAAACCCGCGACGATCTCTTCGGTCTCCTCGATCTCGGGTCGGACGAGCAACATCCCGATCGTTCCCATCAACCGGCTCAACCGGTGGATCGGATCGTCGACCTTGTCGATGCCGAACCCGCCGTGCGCGTAACCGACGATCTCACGCCCCTCCTCGGCGACAATCAACCCAGCGGGATCGAAGTGAAACTTCCCCATCACTTCTTGATCAAACTCGTGAGGCGAAAGCGGACGCGCCACTCGCCCCGCGGGCAGACCCTGGAACCCGCTATTCCAGAGCTCCGATAGCGCGGGGGGATCGCCGTTTCGGAATGTTCGGAAATTGATCACCAGTTACCGATTTCGATGAAAATAGTTAAAGGAGACTCGTCATAATTCGATGAGGATCCGACGTCGTTTCCGAATACGATCGTTCCGACTTTCACGCCGCGTGTCAACCGCGTGAGCGAAAAATCGACCCCGTGTCGATCATTTCACTCACGGTACCGAAACGTACACGTCTTCGCCCTCAATCTTGATCGCGAATACCTGCTGACACAACTTGCCGCTGAGCGGCGTTTTCCCGGTCTGAACGTCGAATTGCCAGCCGTGCCAAGGACATGTGACCGTCGTTCCTTCAAGCGATCCCTCCGCGAGCGGACCCCCTTGATGCGGACAAATGCCGTCGATCGCCGAAATCCGCCCGTCCACATTGAAGAGCGCGAATATTCGGCCTTCGTGCTCGACTTCCTTCGACGATCCCGGCGGTAACTCCGCGAGAGTGGCCATCTTGACGAAACCCGGCATTCCGCGAACTCCAATCAAAACCTGTTCCCAAACCCAACCGACCCACTCGCCGACTCGCCGACACATACGACGACGTCTACACTCAGATTCTATATCTTTCGACCGTTGAAATAAAGTCGAACCGCCGCCGGCGAACCCCGTTTCGATCCGGCTCTCAGGGAGAACGCGATTGTGCCGTCGATTCCTTTTTATGACTTAATCGTCGTCGGCGCAGGCATGGGAGGTCTCGCAACCGCAGCGCTCGCCGCCAAATTCAGCCTCAAAACCGCGCTCCTCGAAGCCCACTCCAATGTCGGCGGCTGCGCCGGCCACTTCTCTCGCCGTGAATGGACCTTCGACGTCGGCGCCACCGCGCTCATCGGACTCAACCCGCGAGAACCAATCGGCGACCTCCTCGATTCCCTCCAAATCCCCCTCCATACCCAAAAAACCTCGGCGTTTCGCATCGTCCTACCCGATCGAACCTTCGATATCCACGCCGATCCAACCCGCTTCGAAAACCTCGCGATCGCCGCCTTCCCCGATCTCAACCCCAAAGCAATCATCGACTTCTGGAAACTCCAACACAAAGTCGGATCGACCCTGTTCCAGGCCGCCGCAAAAATTCCGCGCTTCCCGATCCATAAGTTTTCCGACCTTACGCATAATTTGGCGATATTGGGTTTCTCGGGATCGATCTATTCGGCGCTCGCCGCGACGACCGTCCTCAACGTGCTCAAATTCTTCGGCCTCGATCACGATCGATCGTTCTATTCTTTAATATCGATGTTATTACAAGATACCGCCCAGGCGGGCGCCGAAACCGTCCCCTTCGCGACCGCCGCGGCGTGTTTGCACGCGTACCGCATGGGGATGAGCAGGCCGATCGGCGGGATGAAGGCGCTCGTCGAAGGGATCGCGCAAAGGTTCGTCGAGCTCGGCGGCGATCTCCGCACCGCGACGCTCGTCGATCGCGTGGAATCGAACGACGACGGAACGTTCTCGGTGACGACGCGACGCCGCGGCGAGCCTCTCCGGACGCGTCAGGTCGTATTCAACCTCCCCCTCGATCTCGCGTCTCGCTTGCTCGCTCGACCGCTCGAGGGAAGGCTCGAGGCGCTTGAAACACGAAGCCGAGCGGTCTGGAGCGCATTCACCGCGTATCTCGCGATCGACCGCCGCGCGATCCCCGACGATTCGCCCCTCTTTCATCAGGTACTCGGCGATTACCATCGTCCGATCCACGACGGTAATAATGTGTTGATCTCGCTATCTCCGGTCGGAGACCCGGGCTACGCTCCTCCGCACGCGCGGGTGGCGACGCTTTCGACGCACGTCGATCCCTCGGAATGGATCGGGATTGAAGAGGACGAGCGTCAGAGCAAAAAGCGAGAATATGGCGATCGAATGATTCGTGCGCTCGGCCGCGCTTTGCCGAACGCTCCCGCGGGCTTGATTTACGGCGAATTCGCGACGCCTCGTGCGTTCGAACGCTATACGCGAAGGATCGAGGGGCGGGTCGGGGGCCCTCCCGTCGGTTTATGGAACGGACATCTATTCTCGGTCGGGTCCGACGTTCTGGGAAAAGGCTTGTGGGTCGTCGGCGATTCGGTCTTCCCCGGCCAGGGAACGCCTGCGACCGTCGTCTCGGCGATCCGCGTGATCGAACGAATCACGGGTATTTCGTGGAAATGAGCTAGGCCGTGTTGACAATAACGCCAACGATTACAAGAGTCGAGACAATATGGACAAATCCCTGATAGTTCCGCTCCGTCTTATCATATCGAGTCGCAATTCGTCTGTAATGCTTGATTCGGT
>JAKBCQ010000186.1 GCA_021807585.1 Planctomycetota bacterium
GATAGCGGCCCCCAAAACCGACGAACGCGAACTCAAACCGACCGAACCGTCACATTTCGGCGCGGTCGCGTCGCCGGCCCCGTCGAACCGAGCGAACGGCAGGGGAATCGTCGCGTTCGACCGGAAACGGAATTATGAATTATATTTATATTTAATTAATTGATTTCATGCTATAATTCATCTGTATGATACAAACTTCGTCGTCGCGCTTGACCGGGGCGTGATCGGGGTTGATAATAAAACGATCGAGTTCGACGCAACGGGGGGTGGGAAACGTGACGACTTTTGGGCGGACGGTGCATCGTCGGGGAGGGTCGCGCTGGCTGATCGCGCTGATCGTCCTCGCGCTTTCGCACGCTCCCTTGCCCGTCGCCGATTTCCACACGATCGCGCATCACGACGCGCCCGGCGAAGTGTGCGAACTTCACGATCACCTGCTCCGCTGGCATCCCGACGCGGGTCATTCGGAGGCGATCGCGGTGCTTCACTGGCATTGGCTTTCGCCGCTCGATTTCCCCTGGCAAACCGCGGGCGCCGATCGATTTCCGGCGATCCACGCGCACGCCGACGACGCCGCGATCGCGAATTGGAACGCCGACCTCTCGATCGTTTCCGAGCCGTCGGCGGTGCTGCGCATCGACCTTTCGATACGCCACGACCTGGTTTACGCGATCGCTACGTGCGATCTGATCGGTGATCGCGGAGAACCCCGAGCAGGCCCTCCCGCTTCGCCTTGCGCTTACTCCGCAACCTTCGGCGAATCGGGCCGTCTTATTAAACTGCTTCATCATTTCACCTGTTAATTTTTCCTCGCGGGGAATCCGTCGCGCCGCGATCGCTCTCGAGCGAGCTTCGATCGACCGGCGCCCGATCGTTTTCGGGTTCTTCATTCGTCCAATCGATCGCGATCGAAGCCGTCCGCTAGATCGGCTTGACGTTTCGCGATCTCCGCGTTCGATCGTCCAATGCTTTTGGAAACCGATCGACGCGCGTACCCAACACAAGCGCGAGGAATTGACAAAGATGTTGCAATTGAATACGATAACAAGTCCGAAATTCAAGCCGATCGGCTCGGATTCGGGCAAATGGATCGCGGTTGCGGTCGCGGCCGTCGCCATGATTTCGTCGTGGTTTTTGATTCCGCTCGGCAAGCGGTTTTTCGCGACGGCGGACGCCAAGACCGGGGAGCAGTCGGCCGCGGCACAGGCGGAAACGCCTCAGCCGAACACGGTCAAGCTTTCGGAAGAAAAAATCAAGACGATCGGCGTGACGTTCGCCGAGGCCCGGGAGATCAGTCTCCCCGCGGTGATCACCGTCCCCGGCAAGGTTGAAGCCGATCCCGCCGGCCGAATCGACGTGCGTCCGAGGGTCGCCGGAATCGTCAAAGACGTCAGGGTGATTCCGGGTTCGGTCGTCGGTCGGGGCGATCGGCTCGTATCGCTTGAGAGCGCCGAGATCGCGACCGCTAGGCTCGTCGTTCAGGCCAAGCTGCGCGAGCTTGCGGTCAAACGCTTCGAGGCCGATTGGAAACGCCAGGTCGCGGCCAACGTCGAGGCGATCATCCCGATGTTGCGCGCCGACGTTCCCGCGGCGACGATCGAGAAGCGGTTTGAAGGCAAATCGCTGGGATCGGATCGGGCGCTTTTGATCTCGGCTTACAGCGAACTCGAAATCGCGGTCCACGAGGAAATCAAACAGGCCGACTTGTTCAAAAAAGAAATCGTCGGCGAGCATCCGATGCTTGTATCAAAACATACTCGTGAAAGTTTGCAAGCAAAGTTTGAGGCGGCGCTCGAGCAGGTTCGGCAGGACGCCGAACTTGAGAAAAGGACGGCGGATCAGCAGCTCGAACTCGCGAAATCGAACGTGATCGACGCTTATGAGAAGTTGCGGTTGTTGGGGGTCGACGATCCGCTCCCCGATCTCGATTCGATCGTCGATCTCAAGTCGATCGCCTCGAAGGTTTCGGAATCGGACGCGCTCGCGAACTGCGTGATCAACGCTCCGTTCGCGGGGACGATTGTCACACGCTCGCCGATGGCGGTTTTCAGTCAAAAGGTCGATCCCGCCGATACGCTCCTCACGCTCGCCGATCTCAATCGCGTCTGGATCGTCGCGAACATCCCCGAATCGAGCTTCGCACTCTTGCCCGATCTCCGCGGATCGACGTTGAAAGTCACCGCGGCGGCGTATCCCGGTCGCACGTTCGCGTCCAAGGTCCTTTACACAAGCGCCGAGGTCGATCCCTCAACCCGCGCCGCCAGACTCGCCGCCGAGGCCGACAACCACGACATGGCGTTGCGCCTGGGTATGTTCGTTCAAGTACATATCAACACAACATCGGTCGAGAAGGGGCTCGCGATACCCGCGGCTTCGGTCGTCGAGATCGACGGCAAGTCGGGGGTTTTCGTCGCCGGAACCGAGCCGACGAGCTTCGTGTTCCATACGGTCGAGGTCGGCCGCGAGGCTGGAGGACTTCAGATCGTCAAAAAAGGGATCGAGACGGGAGCGAAAGTCGTCGCGACCGGCGCTTTCATGCTCAAAAGCGAACTGATCCTTCAGAACGAACCCGACGACGAATGACGATCGATCGCCGATCGCCATAAGATAATAACACATAAACATAGCGATTGTTTCATCGATTCAAGCGGAGACCGCGATGCTTAACGCGCTGATCGAAACGGCCTTGCGGAATCGGTTCCTGGTGCTTACGGGAACGTTGCTGATCGCGGGATTGGGGGTTTACTCGGCGCTCAATCTGCCGATCGACGCGGTTCCCGATCTCACCAATTTACAAGTTCAAGTGATTACGGAAGCCCCCGCTCTGAGCCCGCTCGAGGTGGAAACGTACCTCTCGTTCCCGGTCGAGGGGGCGATGAGCGGGCTGCCGAACGTCGAGACGATTCGCTCGATCTCGAAGTTCGGCATCTCGGTCGTGACGATCGTCTTTTACGAGGGAACCGATATTTACCGGGCGCGGCAGCTCGTCGGCGAACGGCTGCCGAAAGCCGCCGCGGCGATCCCTCCCGGCTACGGCAAGCCGACGTTGGGGCCGATCACGACGGCGCTCGGCGAGGTGTTCCAGTTTCAAATCAAAGACACCACGGGAACGCATACGCCGATGGAATTACGGACGCTGCTCGATTGGCACGTCGCGTATCAACTGCGAAGCGTTCCGGGCGTCACCGAGATCAACAGCCACGGGGGGGAGCTCAAGACGTATCAGGTCGAGCTCGATCCCGACCGATTGGCAAATTTTCATTTGTCGATGACCGACGTATTCACGGCGCTCGATGCCAACAACGCCAACGTCGGCGGCGGGTATCTGGTGCGCGAAGGGGAGGCGCGGTACATCCGGGGAGAAAGCCAAACGCATACCGCCGAGGACATCGCGGCGATCGTCATCGACGAACGTAACGGAGTTCCGGTGCGGGTTTCGGACGTCGCGTCGGTGCACACGGCGCCGATGATTCGCGCCGGGCTCGTCACCCGCGACGGCAAGGGAGAGATCGTCACCGGGCTGGTGATGATGTTGATCGGCGAAAATTCGCGCCGCGTCGTCGAACGTGTCAAGGAAGAAATCGTCGAGATTCAAAAAACGCTCCCCAAGGGAGTCGTCATTGAACCGCTTTATGATCGCAAACACTTGATCGATCAAACCCTGGGAACGGTTCTCAAAAACCTCACCGAGGGGGGCGTGCTCGTGATCGTCACGCTTCTCGTATTGCTCGGAAACCTCCGCGGCGGAGTGATCACCGCGTTGGCGATTCCGCTTTCGATGCTCTTCGCCGCCAACATCATGCTCGCGACGGGAGTGACCGCCAGCCTGATGAGCCTGGGAGCGATCGATTTCGGCATGATCGTCGATTCCAGCGTGATCATGATCGAAAACTGCGTGCGAAGGCTGGCGCACGAAGGGAACTCGAGGCCCAAGATCGAAATCATTCGCGACGCCGCAGTCGAGGTCCGCAAACCGACGATGTTCGGCGAATTGATCATCGCAATCGTCTATTTACCGATCCTTGCGCTTCAGGGGACCGAGGGAAAGATGTTCCGCCCGATGGCGCTCACCGTGATCTTCGCGCTTTTCGGCTCGATGGTTCTCTCGCTCACGCTCATGCCCGTGCTCGCCTCGATCGGACTGAGCTCGAAGGCCGAGGAAAAAGAAATTTGGCTCATACGTATGATCAAAAAAGTTTATGAGCCGATTTTAAAGATCGCGATGCGTCGACCCGTCGCGATCACGATCGTCGCGCTCGGCCTGATCGCTGCGAGCATACCCGTAGCGCTCAATCTGGGGGGCGAATTCATGCCCAAACTCAACGAGGGAGACCTGCTGATCGAGGCCGTGCGGATCCCGTCGGCGGCGCTCGACGACGCGGTCGTCGCGGGAACCCGGATCGAAAAACTCCTCAAAGACAACATCCCCGAGGTCAGGCTCGTTTACTGCAAAACGGGACGCCCCGAGATCGCCAACGACGTTATGGGAGTGCATCAGACAGATGTTTGGACCCTCCTTTATCCCCAAAACCAATGGCGCAAAGGAGTAACACGTGAAGATCTGATTGAGCAAATGGATAAATTGCTCGCCGACAACGTTCCGGGGGTGAAATTCGGCTTCAGTCAGCCGATCGAGATGCGCGTCAACGAGCTTGTCGCGGGGGTGAAGAGCGACGTCGCGGTTTTGATTCAGGGCCCCGATCTCGACGTCCTCCGCCGCAAATCGCTCGAGGTCGAGCGAGTTCTCGGCAAGATCCCGGGCGCGCGCGACATCAAAACGCCGACGACGGGACGATTGCCGATGCTTCGTATATCGGTTAGGCGCGATCAACTCGCTCGTTATGGAATCAAAGCGCAAGACGTTCTTCAAGCCGTCTCGGCGCTCGGCGGCACGACGATCGGAGTCGCCTTCGAGGGGCAAATTCGCCATCCGATCCAGATTCGCTTGCCCGTGTCGTGGCGCAACGACCCCGAACGTATCGGCTCGATCCGCGTCGTCGACCCCAAGGGAATCGCAATCCCGATCCGCGAACTCGCCGATATCCGCATGGAAGAAGGCCCGAGCGAAATCGAACGCGAAAACATCCAGCGCCGCGCAGTCGTCGGAGTGAACGTCAGAGGCCGCGATATCGCGGGGTTCGTCAAGGATGCGCGAAAAGCGATCGAAAAAAATGTCCACTTCGACGACGGTTATCGTACCAGGATCGGCGGACAATTTGAACACCTCCAAACCGCGTCGCAACGGCTCCTTATCGTCGTCCCAATCGCATTATTATTGATTTTCTTGTTACTATATAGTACTTTTCACTCGTTGAGCCTGGCGGCTTTGATTTATCTGGCGGTGCCGACCGCCGCGACGGGAGGGGTATTCGCGCTCGCGTGGCGCGGGCTGCCGTTTTCGATCTCGGCGGGGGTGGGATTCATCGCGCTCTTCGGCGTCGCGGTGCTCAACGGGCTCGTCTGGGTCAACACCGTCGATCATCTGCGCAAAGAAGGCGTCGAGCCGCACGAGGCGTCGCGCGAGGCGTCGCTCGTCCGCCTCAGGCCGATCCTCATGACGGCGCTCGTCGCCGGGCTCGGATTTCTGCCGATGGCCACCTCGACGACCCCGGGCGCGGAAATCCAACGCCCCCTCGCGACCGTCGTCATCGGCGGGCTCGTCACCTCGACGATCCTCACGACACTCGTCCTACCGGCGATTTATCCCTGGTTCGTCGCCGCCAAACCCAAACCCGTCGAAATCTAACATCATGCGTCGATCTTAACACTCCAACATCGGTTGATCGAATCGCGAATCGGCGCTTCGATCAACCGATTTTTTTATAATGGTTCGATATAATATCGATCCGTCCGACGACGACCCCGCGGCGCGTCAATCGCGTCGGAGCGGTTTGCGGACGCCCCCTCGCGAAGAATCACCCTCGAGAAGCCATCAGTTCCTCGATCGCATCCGCCTCGATCGGGATGTCGGGCATCAAAGTGACCCCTCCCGATTCGGTGACCAGAACCGTGTCTTCTATACGAATGCCGAAACCTTCATCTCTGATGTAGATCGCGGGTTCGCATGTCATCACCCACCCCGCCGTAACGGGGGCGTCGACGATCTGAACGTCGTGGACGTCGAGCCCGATCGAATGGCCGATT
>JAKBCQ010000187.1 GCA_021807585.1 Planctomycetota bacterium
GCCGACGGAACGAATCCTCGCGGGCGAAATCGCTGAATCAAACATATTGAGATTCAATCACTTGAGCAGAAAGGCGACGACGGTACTGTTGCTGATTCTGGGAGCGATCCCGATCGCGATCGGCGTGGGGCTTCGTTTGGGAGGTCCCGGCGCGGTTCCCGTCCAAGTCGACGCGGTACCCGAGCTGCTGCGTGCGGGGCGATTCGCCGCGGCCGAGCGAACCGTAAGGATGTATTTGAGCGAGCATCCCGGTCATTCGTCGGCGCGGTTGTTGCTGGCGCAGGTGCTGATCTCGGCGGACCGTCGCGACCCCGATCCCGCCGCGGCGATTCGTACGCTGAAATCGGCTCGATCGGGAGATCGCAAGGTAGAAGGCGCGATCCGCTGGACCGAGGGAAAAGCCTGGCAAATGCTCGGCGGGCTCGCCGAGGCCGAGGCCGCGTGGCGGGAGGCGATCGACCGCGATCCGCTCAACGATCAAGCGATTGAAAGCTTATTCGAATTGTATGATCTTGAAGGACGAGAATCCGAAACGCGCGAACTTGTTTCACGCCGGTTCGAGTTTGATCGCGACAAGCGGAAGCTTGGCAAGTGGTGTTTGTATCCCGTCCGTCGGCTGGTGATGGAGCCATCTCCGGCGCTGGTGATCGACCGGCTCGGCGCGGCGGCGAAACGCGAGCCGATCGATTTTCACGCACGGAGGGCTTATGGATTGGCGCTCGTTCACGACGGTCGCGTCGACGAGGGATTGCGGATCGTCAGCGAGACGGTCGAGCACGCCCCGCGCTCGAAGGACGCGTGGATCGCGCTTTTGACGGCGCTCGACGATTCGGGTCGGCCCGACGAGTTCTCCGCGACGCTCGCGCGGGTTCCTCAAGAACTCGCCGCCGATCCCTCTTTCTTAATCTTTCAGGCGCGAGCCGCGAGCAATCAAGGCGAATATGAGCGGGCCGTGGACGCTTACAGGCTCGCCGAGCGGTCGGGTTTTCGCGACCCCAAGACGACGTATCGGCTGATTCAGGCGTTGCGTCGAAGCGGGCGGATCGACCTTGCGAAAGAGGCCGATCGCCGATTTCTCGAAGACGAAGAGACGCGAAAGGCGCTGAAGGCGCTTTATAATAAAGCGGTCGCGCTCGCGAGCCGTCCCGAACCCGAGCGCGATATTGAGGTCGATCGCGCGATCGCCCTGGGACTTAAACAATTGGGATTTCACCAAGACGCCGAGCGGATGCTCGCGACGATTGAGCGATGAGGTCGGCGCCCGCGGGGCTCGGATCGCCGAATCGGCTCGGAACATAAACATTTGAAGCTATTTATGAATCATCGCTTCGGCCTCTATTTTGGGACGACGGCCGCGCTCGTCGCGGCGGGATCGATCGGGTTGATGAGGAGCGCCGCGGTTTCCGCGGATAGCGTCGCTCCTCGTCTTGTGGCGCCGGGGGCGGTTGCGGGATCTCCCGAATCGGGGTTGTGGATCGCCGACGCTCGACTTCATGGAATCTTCAAGTTGAGCGCGGGAAAGCCGGTCGAAATGGCGTTCAAAGGAGGCGCGACGAATCGGAGCCCGCTCGCTTCGCCGAGGGCGCTCGCGATTGATTCCAAGGGGAATCTTTTCGCCGCGGACACGGCGACCTCCGAGGTTTATCGGCTTCAGCCGGGGGAGCCGCCGGTTCCGCTTACGCACGGAGCTTTTGAGATCCCGATGGGATTGGCGATCGGAAAGAACGACGTTCTTTATATTGCAGATATGCGTTTATCAACAATCTTTCGGATGCCGATATCCGGGGGAAAGCCCGAGATCGTCGCGAAGGTTCCGGCGCCGCGGGGGATTATGATCGACGCCGACGCGAGCGTGATCGTGGTGTCGGCGGGGCCCGATCAATTGGTGCGGGTGCGCGGCGACGGCAAGGTGGAACCGATCGTTCGCGGTCGACCGTTTTCGTTTCCCCACGCGGTCGTATCGGCGCCCGATCGCGGCGGCTTTCTGGTAAGCGACGGTTATACCGCGACGATCTGGAAGGTTTCGGCCGAGGGGAAAACCGAAGCCTGGTTCAAGGGAGCGCCGCTCGTTCGGCCCGTCGGCATGACCCGCGATTCCGCGGGCGCCGTGATCGTCGCCGATCCCGGAGCGGGCAAGGTGTTTCGTCTCAAATCCCCCAATGATATAAAATCCCTTATTCCTTAATGTTTTCAGAGCAAGATTCTTATGACGATTACACAGCAAGATACGACAAATACGTTCTCGAACGAGGGAAAGCGTTCCTCGCGGCGCGGCGGGGGATCGGGTTTTCGGTTCGCGGTTCGGCTGATCAACTTTGTGATCGTCGCGGCGGCGATCGCTTTACTCGCCTACAACGGCGTACTCCTGAAACGACGTATCGCCGAGCAAGCGCCTTTGGCGCCCGCGCAGATGATCGACGCGCAATATCGCAAGGAATACGCGATCATCGAGGAACGGAAGAAACGACAAGGCGTCGAAACGGTGCGGCGCGACCTGCCGAATTCGGTCCTGTTCCAAAAGTTGAACGAGATGCTCGATCGTTCCCCCAACGACGGCGGATCGCGGCGCGATTTGGCGCGGCTTTATACGTTATATGAGGATTATTTAAAAAGCGCCGAGGAGCTGCATCGCGTGCCGATCTGGTGGCCGACGAAACGCGAGGATCAATGTTTGGAGGGGCAATCGTACATGCTCGCGAACCGTCCCCGCGAGGCCGAGGCCGCGTTCAAGGCGTGCGTCAAGGTCGATCGCCTGCACCCCACTCCCCCCCGCACGCTTTATGTGGCGCATCAAGAATTGATCAAGTTATACGCGATGGAGGATCGCCTCGACGACGCCCGCGCGATCATCTGGGACGCGTACGATCAGGCCGACGAGCGCGAACATTCGGGAATCCTGGCGATGCGGATGAGGCTTGAACTCGAACGGATCTCTCCCGAGGGGCGCGCCGTCGAATTACGCAAGTGGATCAAGGCCGATCCCGACGACGTCGATTCGCGACGAGCGCTCGCGATGGCCGAACGGTTGATCGCGGGACGCGAAGCCGAAGCCGATAAGCAGATCAAAATCTGCATAAGTCGTTGGCCAAAAGATATCGGCGTTTGGCGTGATTGGTTGACGATCATCAAAGACCGGGGCGATCGCGAATTGTTGGCGATCGAGATCGCCAAGATTCCGCCCGGCGCCGAGAAAGATCCCGTCATCCTGGGGTATCGCGGAATCGTTTTGGAGAATCAGGGGAAGCTCAAAGAGGCCGCCGAACTGTACCGCAAGGTGATCGAGGTCAAGCCGGGGCTCGCCGAATTTCATTACCGCCTGGCGATGACGACACAACGGCTTGGGCTCAAGGATGAATCCCAGGCGCATTTCGCGCGGAAGAAGGAGATCCAGGACGCTTACGGGAAGATCCCCGATGTTTTTCAGGATTACGCCAAGCTTCTCAAACAAACGCACGTCGACGATAAGGCCGTCGGCGAGAAGTTGGAAGAACTTGCCAAGCTCTGCGAGAGCGAGAATTGGAAGCGGGTTGCGGCGGCGTGGCGCAAGCTCAAACCCGTCATTCCGGAAACCATTGAAATCGAAAAGTCGGCGACTTCCAAATGAATGGAAGTGATTTTTATAGGAGAGACGCCGGACTTCGTCAGGAGGGTTGCGATCCCTCCTATTGAAGGCCGGCGTCTCGGTGTCTTCACAGCGATCGATTCGAGTCGAATGCGATCGGCTTCATTTGGCGACCGCGTCCTTCAGGTGCTTAAGCGGCACCACCTTGACGCTGCGACGAGCGGGCTTGGCCTTGATCGTCATCGGCTCTTTGGTGAAGGGATTGATGCCCTGTTTGGCCTTGGTTGCGGGCTTGTTCACCACGCGAATCTTCAAGAGGCCCGGAACGACGAAAATGCCGGGGCCTTTCTTGCTGAGGCTCTTGGTGATCGTCTCCGAAAGCGAATCGAAGACCGCGGCGACGTCTTTCTTGGCGAGACCCGTTTTAGTCGCAATCTCGCTGAAGATCTCGGCCTTCGTCGGACCTTTGACGGTCGACTTCTCGGGCGCCGATTCCACCTTGCCGGCTGGTTTCTTGCTCATCCTAACAACTCCTTTTCCTTGTCGCTCTGTTCTCGCCCGCGAGCCTCGAACCCTCCGCGTTGAGGAATCCATTTCGAAGCCGACAACGTTCGAGATCGTCTTGAATGTCAGAAATATACAGAAAAAATCGGGGTTTTGTCGGCGCATCCCCACTAATTTCCATGATTTTTTGGGTTTTTCTCCAAAAAACATCGCCGACGACGTCCAAAACGCCGTTTTTACTCCCAAACGACCCTCAATCACCCGCGGCCTTCGCGGTTTCATGACGTGGATCGGGTACGCCACGTCGCGACCCCGTACGCTCGTCGACAACGATCGTATGAGCATCCCCCTGGATATCGACCGCCGTCACGCGATGCCCTAGCCGCTCCAACGGCTTCACCACGTCGTCGTGAAACAGCGCCCGCTCGATCTGAAGCCGGTCGGGAAACCACGCGTGATGCGTTCGAGGCGCAGCGACCGCCGCGTCGGGATCAAGACCAAATTCGAGCAAGTTCAAAAGCACCCATAACGTCGTATTTGGGATCGTCCGGCCCCCGGGCGAACCCGTCACGATATGAACCCGACCGTCTTTCAAGACGATCGTCGGCGATTGGGAACTCAACATCCGCTTGCCGGGGGCGATCACGTTCGGTTTCGTTCCAATCCTCCCCGCCGTGTCGGTACGACCGGGGATCAAATTGAAATCCCCCATCTCATTGTTCAGCAAAAACCCCGCTCCGGGAACGACCGCGCGTGAGCCGAACGAATCCTCAAGCGTGTACGTCAGCGCGACCGCGTTTCCCGCGGCGTCGATCGTCGAAAGGTGCGTCGTATGCTTCCCCTCCGCCGTCGTCACCCGAAACGGAGCGAGAGCCTCGCTCGGAGTCGAACGCCCCTCGTCGATCGTCTTCGCCAACTCGTTCGCATATTCCTTGGAAATAAGTTTGTTCACATCAATTGATATGAAATCGGGGTCGCCGAGATACAGCGCCCGCGTAAGGAACCCGCGACGCATCGCCTCGGTCGTTCGATGAAGCGTGCGGATCGACCGCGGACCGTCGGCCTTCAGGTCGTATCGTTCGAGGATATTGAGCATCACCGCGATCGTGATCCCCCCCGAAGCCGAGGGACCGATTCCATAAACATCATATCCTTTAAATGTCGTATGAATGGGATCTCGGCGGAGGGCGCGATACGCCGAAAGGTCTTCGAGCGTGATCAGCCCTTCTCCCCGCTTCATATATTCAACGATGAGGCGAGCGGTCTCGCCGGTGTAAAAGTCGTCGGCGCCGCGATCGGCGATCCGCTGAAAAGTCGCAGCCAATTCGGGCTGAACCAGCACGTCGCCGGCTCGCCAGGGGGATCGATCGCGTTTGGAGAACGCCGCGACCGACGCGGGAAAATCGGCCAACCTGTCGGTTTGAAGCCGATCGGCGGGGGTCTTGGCTGAGAGTTCACGATTCAACGTTTTCGCGACATGATTGGTGATCGCGAACCCCTCGCGCGCCGAGCGAATCGCGGGCTCGACGAGCTTCCGCCACGGCAAAACGCCGTGCTCGCGATGCGCCAGCTCAAGACCGCGCAACGTTCCAGGAACCCCCGCGGCGCGCGGACCGGCGCGATGATGCGGCGGCGGCCGATCATCGGCGCCCAGATACATCCGCTCGGTCGAAGCCCGCGGCGCCACCTCGCGAAAATCATACGTGATCACGCTCTTGTCTTTGGCGAGATAAGCGACGATAAACCCGCCGCCGCCGATGTTTCCCGCCTCGGGGTGCGTCACGGCCATCGCCAGCGCCGTCGCGATCGCCGCGTCGATCGCGTTTCCCCCCGCCCGCAACGCGTCCCGCCCCGCCTCCGCGGCGTTCGCCTCACGCGCCACGACGACCCCCTGCTGGAACGTCTGGGCGCGGCCGCTTGAACACAAAGACGCACAGACCGCGAGCCGGCAAAACGCGATCAATACCGACGCCCGAATTCGTTGTTTACGCAAGCGACGACTCCAAATCCAACGACGGTAGCTTGTCTCTCGTCGCTGGATTATCGGGCGA
>JAKBCQ010000188.1 GCA_021807585.1 Planctomycetota bacterium
CCCTCGCTCCCGCCGAAGAGCCGCGAGATTTTGGCGGTGATCGCGTAGATATTTTCAAGCAGGGGGGTGATTACATAACCCGCCATAAACGGCGCCGCTCCGAAGACCGACCAGCCTTTGCGGTAAAGCGAAAGCCCCTCGGCGCCGAACGGAGCGAGTGCGGTTTTGGTTTTGGGTCCCGCGAAGATCGCGTAGCGGTGGGCGACGGGCTGATTGGGACCGACGGGAGTCGGCTTAACGAGGAGGGCGACCGAGACGTCGGCTTTGTGCGGCTCGGATTTGCGCTCGTGCACGACGATCGCCTCGGATTCGGCGTCCCAGCGATCACCGTCGACGACGGGCTTCATCAGGATTGCGAAGTATTGATCTTCGACGCCCGAGAATGCGAGCGGGACGGTTTGACGGACATCCGAGCCCTTGACGACGTCGGCCGCGGATCGACCGACGATCTCGACCCCCGATCCTTTGATCTGGCCGAAACAAACGTCGCGGAAGGTGCTGGTGTACCACTCTCCCTCGATCGGGATACCGTGAGGGCCCATAAGCTTGTAAACAATCTTTTGATCCTTAGCGCTTTGGATCGCGAGATCGAGTTCGAAGCCGCTGTGACCTTTCCAGAGGCGGAAGGTTTTTTGGATCTCGACGCCGAGTTTTTCGACTGCGAGGCGGAGGACGATCTCTTGTCCCTCGCGTTTGACGCCCGTTTTCTCGTCGACGATTTCCAGCGGGTGGACGACGCGTCCCTTGGCGTCGGGGACGACGTTCCAGACCTGGAAGTCGAGCGGGATGCGGTCGCTATCGAGCGTGGTGGCGGAGTCGGCTTCGGCGTCGTCGGCTTGTCTATCGTCCTGGGCCAAGACGGCTTTCTTTTCGGGAGCGATCCAGATGAGCGAAAACGAGGAGGGGGCGAGGGGATCGGGCTCGATGAGTTGGAGCGGTCGCTTGCGCGGTCGACCGTCGACGAATTCGGCGTCGAACCGCGACGACGCGATCGACGCGACTCCCGCTCCTTTTTGTTCAATCTGGATTTGAAACTGATATCCATGTTTCGATTTTTCGGCGAGCGAACCGAGCGTCAGTTGATCGGGTTCGATCAGCACGGCCTCTTCGTTTTTCTTGAGCTCGTGAGCGCCGGGTTGATCTTTGCGAGCATCGGCTTTGGCGGCCAAGGCGGGCGCTTTGGGATCGCCCGCGGGCTGATCGGGTTTGGCGTCGGGAGCCGCCTTGTCGACGCCGCCAGGCTTTCCGGCTTTCGCCGGATCGACGTCGTTCTTGGCGACGTCGTTCTTGGCGACGTCTTTCTTGGCCTCGACGACGGCCTTGGGAACGGGTTTGGGCGCCAATCCCAATTTTTCGGCAAGGAGCGGCCAGCCGAAAAGGATGATAAAGGTCGCGCTGATGAAAACCAGAAACCGCTTCTCTCGACTCATCGTGAGGTCAACCTTCGGTGGCGTTCGCGGGTCAATCGACCGAGGAAACGGTCGATTTCAGTCGCGGAGCGCTCGCGAGGAGCGTCGGCGGGGCGAACCGGTAAAGCGATCAACATCCCTTCCGAAGCCGATCCCCAAGGAAGGGTTCGAGCTCGGGAATTTCGTAAATTTTTTGAATCGTTTTCTCGAAATCGTACGACAAACGGCGAAACGTGAGACGAACGGGACCGACCGACTCGGGGGGGATTTCGGAGTCGTCGCCGTTTGAGGAGGCGCCGGAGGCGAGACCGTCGTCGAGAATCGAGTAGCAGGCGCGATTGTCGCCGTCGCGCGGCTGGCCCACCGAGCCGACGTTGATCATCAACTTGCCTTCACCCAGGGTGTACTCGTAGTCGATCTCGTCGGGGGTAAAGAACTGTAAATTCTCGGTAAAAATACCGGGAATATGAGTATGTCCTTGAAAACAATACTTCTCCACAAGTTGAAACAAACGTTCCATCTTGCGATGATTGTAGATATCTTCTGGAAATATGTACTCGCTGAGCGGGTTGCGGGGGGAACCGTGCACGAGCAGGAACGACGAGTTGATGCGATACGTGCGGGGGAGTTCGCCGAGGAACTCCCAACGTTTCTCGTTCTCGGCGCGGTCGCTGGGGGATTCGAGCTGGTCGCGGGTCCAAAAAATGGCGCGTTCGGCGCCGAGGTTGAACCCGTCGGGGTCGAACATCGCGCCCTGATCATGATTGCCGAGAATCGTCATCCGGCACCGTTCCATCACGCGGTCGATACACTCGCGCGGGTTGGGACCGTAGCCGATGATATCTCCCAGGCAGAGGATCTCGTCGATCCCTTGCGAATCGATATCGTTAAGAACGACTTCGAGGGCTTCAAGGTTCGCGTGAATGTCACTAATCAGGGCTCGACGCACTGGTGCGAACCTCCGCGACGGGGGGGAAAGAGGGATGGGCCGTTCAATGGAATCCTGTACGCAGCCACCGGGAAAGTCTGGCAAGGAACGCGAGCCGAAATCATCGAAAGGTCGACCGCGCCGGCGTCATCACGCGGTAAACTTCGTCAAGCCGAAAACAACCGTCGCCTCTTCTCGACCAAGCGATTGAAAACGATCGGTTTGACGGAATCTCGTCCTTTACATGGATGTATTCTATCTGAGTCGCGATGAATTCGTCAATCCGGACCAACGAGTTCCGCCGCGATCTTTTTCGGCGGATCTAAGCCGAGTCTAGAACACGAGAAACGAAAACCTCGGTGCAAATGAATCGCAAAATCGAGGCGATCCCGACGGTTGGTTGTTCGTCAGTCGATCACGATATTCTCATCAAGTGAACCTCCCGACGAAAGCGATGTCTTCATCCAGTCAGGCCAAGCGCGGGTCGAACGCGACCCGTGTTTTGATTATTCTAGACGCGGCAAGGCTCGTCGCCGAATGATCGACACTGAATTCCATTCCTCCGCGGAATCTCGAACTTGTTCAACGACGCGATCTTGGCAATCGACACTTCGACCGACCGAAGCGTGATCGCGATTGGAACACCGGGTCGCGTCGAGCAGCGGTCCGATTCCGAGGTTCGAGGGCGCGGACGCCTGCTCGTCGCTTCGATCCGGCGGCTGCTTGGGGATCTGGAAATCCGTCCCGATCAACTCCGGGCGGTCGCCGTGGGAATCGGCCCGGGATCGTTCACGGGAACGCGAGTGGGCGTGGTCGCGGCCAAAACGCTCGCCTACGCGCTCGCTTGTCCCCTAATCGCGATCGACACCCTGAAAGCGATCGCGCTCAACGCCCCGGCGGCAATCGAGCGAGTCGCGGTCGTCGCCGAATCGCATAAAGACGACATCTATCTCGCCGAATTCGTCCGCGATCGGGAGACGAACGCGCTCCGCCGATCCCGTCCGACACGAATCGTCGCGCGTGACGAATGGACCCGACAAACCGAGAAACAATCCTACATACTTGGCCCGTCGATCGCCTGCGGGAAACTCATCGATTTTGGCGTGGAGCCCGTCGATTCGCCGCGACACGCTCCCGCCGGTTCGATTTTGATCGAACTCGCCGAGCGCGCATTCGCCGAGCGGCGATTCGCCGACGTCTGGACGCTCGAGCCCGCTTATCTCCGCCGCAGCGCCGCCGAAGAACAATGGACCGCGATCGAGCCGCACGCGAGGGAGCGATCGTGAATCCGCACACCCCAATCGGGAAAACTCCGACCGAGATCACGCCGACCGCGACGCCCCCCGACGATCAGGCTCGCACCAAAAGCGTTTACACGCTTCAGTGGAATCGATTTCGCATCGTAAGAACAGAAGAAGATGATTTCACATTTCGAAATCGAACGGGTTGGACCGAAGCCGATCTCGCGGGGAAGCTCGTTCTCGACGCCGGGTGCGGGATGGGTCGATATGCTCGGATCGCGGCCCGAATGGGGGGAAAGGTCGTCGGAGTCGACATCAGCGACTCCGTCGTCGCGGCGAAGGATCTCAACCCCGAACCGCCGATCGCGGGGTTCGTCAAAGCCGATCTCGTCAAGCTTCCTTTCCAAGATCAAACGTTTGATCGCATATACTCAATTGGAGTGATTGATCATACGCCCGATCCGCGGCGGTCGTTCTTGGCTCTCGCGGGACGGCTAAAGCCTGGAGGGGAGATCGCGATCTGGATTTACCGCAAGGAAAAGCCGATCGTCGAACGAATCATCGACGTTCATCGAGCGATCTCGACACGGCTTCCAACCGGGCTTTTGCTCGCGTTGAGCCGGATCGCGGCGCCCGTGGGAGCAATCAAACGCAGATTATCGACGAGCGCGTGGCGGCCGATCCAAAGGGTTGGAGTCGCGCTTCACGTGCTGACGATCGGCGTTTCGATGCACCCCGACCGCGAGGTCCGGGTGTGCGATACGTTCGACTGGTATGCACCCAAGTATATGTCGAGACATACGTTCGAAGAGGTCGCGGGGTGGTTTCGCGAAGCGGGGCTCGTCGCGATCGAAGACCGATCGAAACGGGGGGGATTCTTTTACGAGGGGCAGGGGATCGGCGTGAACGCCACCGCGAAACGCCCCGAATGAACGCGGGGAGTGCGGAGAGCGCTCGACCGACCGGAATACAATCATGAATACAAAATCATATAATATATGGCGTCAATCACACATGAGCGGCTATCGATCTATCCGTCGCGAGCCGGCGGCGATCGATCGCGACGGGGTATGATGTTTGTTTCGATCCGTTTCCCGAAATTGGTGGAGATCGAACCCGCCGGAGCGGAACGATCGAGTTCTCGGCTGAGAACGACGAGCTGTTGAATGAGGGGTGGATGATTATTTTTGGGAAGAATATATGACTGTGATTATTGATTATGGAATGGGGAATTTACGGAGCGTTCAGAAGGCGCTCGAGGCGGTCGGCGAATCGGCGACGATCACGTGCGACCCCGATCGCGTACGTACGGCTTCGAGGGTAATCTTGCCGGGGGTGGGGGCGTTCGCCGACGCGATCACCGAGCTGAATCGGAGCGGACTCGCCGAAGCGTTTCGCGACGCGGTGAAAGCGGGCAAGCCTTGTCTAGGGGTTTGTCTGGGGTTGCAGCTCTTGTTCGAAGAAAGCGAGGAGGACGGCGTTCACCGCGGCCTCGGGCTCATTCCCGGCCGTGTCGTCCGGTTCAGGCCGAGCGAGGGGCTCAAGATTCCCCACATGGGTTGGAATACGTTAAAGATAAGCGAACCGATTCCTTTATTGCGCGATCTCGGCGACTCGCCCTCGGTCTATTTTGTTCATTCGTATCACGCGATTGCGCGGATTGCGGAGAATGTGGCGGCGTGGGCCGATTATCCCGAGCCGTTCGCCGCGGTCGTATGCAAAGAGAATCTCGTCGCGTGCCAGTTTCATCCCGAGAAGAGCCAACGGATCGGGCTGAGGATTTACGCGAACTTTATCGCTCGGTAAGCTTGGGAGTGAGATTTGGCGCGCGATCGTCAACCGCATTTCGACCGGCGGAGAACGCGGATGTCCGAGACGGTTCGTTGTCCACAATGCGGCGCCGAACGCCCGACGAGCGACGTCGGCCATCCTTGCGTTTGTAAGGCGATCGACCCCGGCGGGTTGTCGTCGGCCCGGGCGGGGAACGATCACACGGGCGTTTGGTCCGGAGAATCGAATATTTTGATCGATCCTTCGACCCCCGACGGTTTCGACATCGATCAAACGGTAATCGAAGATTCGTTGATTCATACGAACGAATCCGACGATCTCGCTCTTAAAGCTTTAACCAAGTATGAAATTCACGGAGAGATTGCGCGGGGGGGGATGGGGGTGGTGCTGAAGGGGCGCGACAAACACCTGAATCGCGATCTGGCGATCAAGGTGTTAAGCGTCAGGCATCGGCTCAAGCCCGAGATGATCGGTCGGTTCATCGAGGAGGCGCGAATCGGCGGGGGGTTGCAACATCCCGGAATCGTTCCGGTTCACGAGGCGGGCGTGCTCGAAGACGATCGCCCTTACTTCACGATGAAGCTCGTCAAGGGGCGCACGCTTGCGTCTTTGCTCGCCGATCGGAACGGATCGGCGGAGGAATCCGAGCGTTTGCTTACGATATTTGAGCATGTTTGCCAAACAATGGCATACGCACATTCTCGTAAGGTGATTCATCGCGATCTCAAG
>JAKBCQ010000189.1 GCA_021807585.1 Planctomycetota bacterium
CCCGATCTTATCTTCGGATCTGGTTGATACTCTTTAACGTGAATCTTGAGGGTTCGAATCCCATCGATCGCGGCCTGATTGGCGCGAACGACTTCGTCCAACGACATCGCATGATCTTGATCGGCCAAATTCAGAATCGCGACGGATGCGAGCAGAACGAGTGACGTCATAGCATTCTTCAATCTTCGATGAATCGATGTTGATCGTTTCGATCTCCTCAACTAATCGATTCGAGGAGATCGAACGACAGTAATGAGATGAATGATGATCCTGATGCTGGATCGGTTCGAAAATCAACCCGGTCGATCAAGTCAACATGCGCACGGCCCTAAATCGGTACCGTAACAGTAACAAGACGATCCTCCTGGCGTGATCCCGTTACATTGATACGTGCTCAACGGACCGCATGTATCATACCAAGCCCCCTTCACGCAAGAACCATAAAAACCGGCGCCTGATGTGACACATGTGTCTGTCCCGAAGTTGTAGGAGCATGTCAACGATGTTGGGCAAGCAGTCGCAGCCGGGATCGGGCAATAGTAACCAAGATAATCCGCCGACGCCTCTGAGATGAAGAAAAGTCCGATCACGAGAATCGCGACGACGATATCCCAGTTTTTCTTCAGATTCGTTCGTGTGAACATGTGAAATAACCCTCCTCGTTCATAGGAAATTGCGTGAAGTGTGAAGGTGATCGATTCCGGATTTTCCAGCAGGAAAACCCACGGTTGATTCCGAATTCTCTGAACCACTCTGTGATTGAGGATCCACGATCCATGTCGTATCGACCGGCGTGTGATCCAGAACAACGACTTTGGCCCTCGATTGGAATAGGAGATTGCCGGCAGGGTCTAAACCATCCAATTCGATATCAAGTGATCCGCGAAAATCGGGTTCTATATTGGGATCAAAAACCACTTCTATCGAAACGGATTCACAGGCGCTCAATCGAACCGGTAAGGATTTGACCATTAGGCACGGACAACTCGTTTTAACGCGATCGATGGTGATGGGATCGAAATGGAGATTGCGAATTTTTAACTTGACTGTTATCACATGACCCGAAGTCGAATTCCCCAAAGAGAGTAGTTCAGGATCGATCACCAGGTTGCATTGTTGAGCGATCGCATACCGAATTGCAGGCGGAGTGGGGGGGGGGGGTTGCGATCTTGCATCCGATGGAACGCACGCTCCTTGCCAAAAGGCGGGCAGCATCGCCCAGAGATAACGCCGATGGTTGTTCCTGAAACGGCCGCTTTCCATCGAAGTCAACCTCAGACCCATGTTGCGGAATCAAGAAGATCAAATCTTGGGTTCACTCTATCAGGCGCGGAATGCGCCGTCAATAACCCTCCTCATTTTTGTTCGCGGAATGTCGAAAGTCGCGATTCGCGCGCAAATCCGATCGTTCAATCACCACTTTCCCCATTGCCTGTTCCATTGATAGCTTCGAAATAGCAGCCGAGCGTGAACCTTCTTGAAAAAGTCGGTCTTCATCTGATCGCCGCGAGATCGACCCGGCCCACTCGACGACGATATCATTGACCACCCGCATCCGAGTGCGGCCGCCAAGGCTCGATGCTCGATTCGAGGTGAAGCCATCGGTTGATCTCGAAGGAAGCGATCGGGAAAGCAACGCCGCAAGCGAGCGACACGATTCATGGATTCTACAACCGACAAAGGAAAGATGCAAGAAGTCGCCGAACCGTCCACGGGAAAACCTCAAGGATCCCGCGCCGATCCGTTGTGAACGGCCTCGTCCGATTCCCGTGAGTTTTCCTGCGATAAATGAGGCAGGCCCATCTTTCGCCGCGCCGCGTTCGCCTCGTCGAGCGTGATATGATAGATGTAAATCGAATACCCCGCGCGTGCGATCGGCGTGAACGACTGAAAATACGTGAACGAATCGTGTCTGGGGATCCATCGGAACCCTCCCTCGCCGTCGGGCGCCGAGAACGTGATCCCTCGAAGGTAGCCGACGCTGATCGCGAAATATCCCGGATGATGCCCGAGTTTTTCCAGTTGTTCTTGGGTGTAAGATTGAGCCGGATCGGGAGCGAGCGGAGGAATCGTAAAATCAACATTCAGGTAAGGCTTGGGATCGAGCATATGAAAAAACGCGAGACCAAGCGGCCTCGCCTCGGGATGCTTGATAAGCCATTCCTTCAAATATAACAGATCTTGACCCCAATCGATGTTGCTATCGACGAGGTGATCGTGACCCCGTTCGGGCCCTCCCGCGGCCTCGTTGAAATACGACATCCAATGCGGCGCGATCGCCAAAGTCGAACCGATCGACCATGCGAGCAAACCCGAAACGACCGCTCCGATCGCCCATGTCGACGCGTTGCAATAACGTGCGAGCTTTCCCGCCGAAATCGCCAAAAACGGAAACATCGGCAAGATGTATCTCATATGATGGTTAAAGCCGATTTGTGAACTCACGAACGCGAGGATCACGATCGCCGGGATGAGCAAGGTCGCCTCGTCGACGGCGCGGGCCGAGGATCGATCGCGGATGAGCGCGAGAAAAACGCTCGCGACGACGAGAGCGATCGTTCCGATCGGCTCCTTGACCAAAAGCGCATGAACATAGTATCGATACCAGCCGCGATTGCGCCATTGACCGTCGAGATACGACGGGAAGCCGTTTTCAAAGTCGACGCGTTGCGCGTCGATCCCTTGCAAAAACTCGGCGGGGAGGGGAAAGGGAACGTTTTCGAGTCGAGTCCCGCGAAATCGATTCTCGCCGGGCGAATGTCGGAATGATATACCCGCGGGTCGACCGCTCAACAATCGGCTTTGAAACGAGAATTTCCCGAGTGGACGGAAGGCGTCGGCGAAGAAATATCCGAGATTGATAAGATAGAGGCTCATGATGACAATCAAGACCGTTTGAGCGATGCGCGTCAAGGCTCGTTTGGTGAGGATGTGGAGATTGTCGTCGGCTTTGGGTTGATATCCGGCGAGATGAACGATCGCGATCATCGGCCAAATGAGGAACAAGACGACGAGGGTGAACTTGGTGAGCAAGGCGATTCCGAGCCCAAGGCCGGCGAAGATAGCCTTGTCAAGGCGCGGGTTGAGGAGGTATTTCCAGAAGAGGTAGGTTGCGCCGAGCCCCGCGACCGCGGCGGGGACATCGGGGACGACGTGTTGGGAGAAAGCCAGAACGGTCGGGTCGAAGAACCAGAGCGCCGACGAGACGAGCCCCGCGGCGGCGCCGTAAAGTTCCTTGCTCCAGCGGAAGATGAGCAATCCGCCCAAGACCGACCAGCCGATTCCCGCGTACCGAGCTTTTCGGACGAGGCTGAGATAACGATCTCCGTGGAATTTGGCGAAATCGCGACCAACTTCGAAATCGACGCGCGTTCCGGGACTCGCCTGAACGCGATCGAAATCGAATCGGGATCGATCGAATAATAAGGGAACGACCGCGATCATCCGAGGCAAGGGAGGGTTGACGCGGTAGAGGCCGAATTCGCCCGTTTTCCAATGGGAAAGCCCCGCTGGAACGTGCGCCGTCTCGTCGACGACGAGGAATTGCCGGCCGACGCCGTGTATTAAGAGGAATACATGAAAGATCGAGATGATCGCCAATATCGTTCGACGATCGAAGATTCGAGTCGCAATCGCAATTTTAGCAAATGGTTTTCGCACAGATATATCATTCTATGATTATATATGAGATTCAAGATCCGAGGACCGTCGCCGTACGTTGATTCAGATCTTTAACGAAGGCGTTTCCATCGCTTGACGAAATATCGAATGATCAGGAAACAAATCACGACCGCGAGCGTGGCGATAAACAGAATCAATCCGGTTTTTACTCGATTCACTCCCAAATATGATTGATCCAAATCTTTCCGTCCACCTTGAACGTAGGATTTAAGAATGCCGCCCGTATTATTCACGACGTAGACGGTGTATCCGTCGGGAATGGGAATGTTCGCGAAAAACGATTTCGGCCGATGCGGATGCAAATCAACGACGGCATAATGATGCATACTTGTATTAGATAATAAATACTTTTTCTCTTCAAGAAATCTTTCCCCATCATAAACATCATATTTGCATCTGATGGGAAACCAGATTCCAGTTTCGATCTCTTTCCATTCGACGGTCGATCCCGACTCCATCGGGCGATTTAGTTCATATTTCGTATAATATCTTTCGGCTTTGATGGGGAGATAGTTTCGTTCGATCGCCAGCCATAAATACATAACGGATAGCAGCATGTTCGCCGGATTATCCTTATCGTGATCATGGCGCAAACGTTCTTCTATTTTAATTTTGATTGAATGTAATCCGTCGACAATTTCCTCGTGCTCGACGAATGACTTGGGAACAATATAATTCGATAAATATTCCGCGAGTGTGTTTGTTTTCAAATCCGGATCTCCGGCGAGAAATTCGGAAAGTTTCACTCGAACCAGCCAATCCGAAGCGAACAAATTCGTATGCGGATATAAATAACCATAGCCATCGTATCTCCCGTCTCGAATATTGGCGATCGGCTGTCTGTTCACCATGACGGTCTTCGATCCGTCGTATCCGACCAAATCGACGCCCTCGCTTGATGCCCCCGAGATCTCCTTCGTGAATCGCTTATCCCTCACGTAGTAGAGATTGTCTTGATAAACGCAGTGAGACGTTTCTTCGATGCTTTTCAGCGCGTCGGGCGGAAGGAATTTCGCATCGAATAGCTTGTAGTGATATTCCTCGACGATCTCAAGGTTTCTATAGAGATTTTCATTCAATCTTACGTTCTGAATCACCTCGTCGATTGTGAACGAGGATCGATCGTGATCGATGGATCCCAGGACCGAATGGATCGTCGACATCAAGAATGTGAGATATAAAGTAACCATCGCGCAACCTTTCATTCGATAACGATCAGTAAGAGGTGATGATTTACATTAGGGCGTGCATGTCGCATAGTATGAAGATGATGATCCGGATTTCATTCCTGTTCCATTAGTGCACGGAGGCGAGGAGCACGACCCGGTTGACGATACGCAATTCGATGTCCCCCCACCCCATTTGTATCAGGATTGATTGCTTCCACCTGAATTACAGACGTAAGCGGCACTCGTTCCTGTTTGATTGCAATTCGTCCCTTTATTGTAGGCGCAAGTTTGAGAAAGATACATAGTGCTGCCTAAACACATAATCGACCAACATGCGTTCCCAGCGCATGTTGTGGAATAGTAGATTTTTGTCAAACAGGCGTTGCACGCAAAACCTGAATTTTTCGGAATATTATTGGGTGTACAAATAGCATTCGAAACCGATCCCGATTGACTCTTGCCATTTCGCGCCATGAACGCGAACACTGAAATAACGACGGCGATCGACAATACGATGAAACGAAATACTTTGACGACTGAAAACGTGCCGTTCGACATCGACGATCTCCTTGCTTTGCTATTGATCGATCAGAAATCCGAAACCGAACGAATTAACGTGGATCGATCGGTAAATTCACTCCGAACGATTGTTATGCGTCGATCGAGACTTGACGAAGCATTCGACTTCGCATCGTTCGCCCGAGAAGTAACATCCGATCCGAATCCGATGGGAACCTTCACGCTCTGGAAACAGAGACGGATCGTCGAGTTTAATCTCGGCTACGCGCGTCGAACCACCGTTCGATTTCAGAAGCGTCACGCTCACGCCGCGCGGCGCATCGATCGATGTCGGTTCACCCAAGGTTCTTCGATCGATTCGCCTCAAGATCACCCGAACGGGCGTACCTGGCGATAATTCAATAAACCGAGGCGCGGCGACCACAGGTTCGGTGATCTCGCCGCGAATCGGAACCTTCAATTCTTTCGTTCCATCGACGAGTAATTGAATCTCTCCTTGAATCATTCCGTCGCGGTCGTCGGGCTCGATGCGTGCGATAAATCCGTCGGTTTGAGCGTCGCGTTCGACCGCGACCGCTCGATTGCAATTCACCGCGACGACACGATCGGGAGTTCCCTCGGCGTTATGCCCGAGATGCTCGACATGAAACGCCATGGTTTTGACCTTCCCTTTGCCGATCATGCCGAAATCGATCCGATCGGGATCGACCTTGTGAGTTTCAGGTAAT